>JAUQXU010000300.1 GCA_030837935.1 Candidatus Brocadia sp. | reverse complement strand
CTTTTATTCCCCTCTCTCAGCAAAGCAAAGGGTTGTCCTCGTAAAACAGTAACTTTGTTTTTTGCATCCCATGTGGCCCGATCGCCAACAGCCTCGCTGAATAAGCTGTCTTTTCTGTCTATGATATGGATTTTTTCTGTGGCATTTAAAGTTTGCATATTAAAATCACTGCCGTCAAACGTTACATTCAGATTATCGCACAGGAGGGTGGAATTTTCCTTTCTGACTTCGATATTTTTTTCAAAATTAGCCTCCCGCGTGTCATCCAGGAAATTCATTTTTCCTTCCCACTTTACGTTGATATTGTTATCTGTTTCGTCTGCATTGGCCAATGTCTTTTTTTTGTCTGTCTTTCCCTTATGTTTTACTCTTAAACTGCCGGAACTCGGCACATCTATTTTGCCGGTGTCTTTGTAAAAAATCATTTTTAGCGCATCGATACTGAGGTCATCTTTGACAAATTCCGCCTTTTGAGCATCTTCCAAAATTGCACTCTGGGTGTTGACATCCCAGGTCAGAAAACCCCCCTTGGCAATTTTTGTCCCTTGCGATGCGAGTACATTTCCACTGGCAATGGCCTGCTTTGTTTGTTTCGTCTGAGGATCAAAAAAAACGACTAGTTTATCAGAAAAAACGGTCGAACTGCCCTTCTTAATCTCAACATTGTCGTTAAAGGTCATAATATTTGCATCGGGTTGCCTGTCGAATACAAGCTGTCCATTCGATCGGATAAAAGTTTTTTCGAGCAATGCTTCTTTCGCAGGGGTTTCCCCTGGAGAAACGGCATTTTCTGCAGAATTTTGTGCAGTCCTATCCTCGGACAGGAAGAAGAGGTCGTTCTTGACGCCGTCCATCTCCATCTCAGCGTCTTTTTTGATCCACATCTTCTTGTTGATAAGGTCTATTTCGCACCCTTGTCCCACAATCTTTACGCCCTTCCCATTGATGGTAACGGAATTGTCCGTATCCACAAACTTTTTTTCTGGTAAATACCTCAGGTAGTCCGTGTTGAGCTGTGTTTCCGAATCGAGATGAACGACTACATTATCAGAGAGATAGCCTTCGTAAGAGGTCGTACTCATCTCTCCATTCTCGGATGTAATTAAAACAGATTGTGTTCCCCTTGCAGAATCTGCAGAATCCAGGACTTCAATTTCCGGGGCAACAATTTTGTAGACATTATCATTCAGCAAGAATGTCTCCGCGCCACGCATAACCGCAACCTCTTTCCCCTGAGCGTCGTAATTCGGCATGGTTAAACCCTGCACCGTTTGTGTTGCCGTATCCGTGCCACGGATATTTTCATTACGCACCTGTTTCGGCGGAGAGGAATTTTCCTTTTGGCTCCCTATCTCTCTTTTTGGTTTCGATATTACCAGTGATACGACGATGGAGATTATACAAGCCGCAGGAATGCCAATGAGTATATATCTTCGTATAGTCATAATGATATAAAAACAAAAAAAAACCTTTCAGTTGTTTAAACTATATTTTATTATTTTAGATTATTTTTCTCTTTTTTAATAGCATATCTTATAATTTTTTTTAGTTTTCCCAAATTAGCAATTGCTGAGACAGTTGGTGTCCTATCATGTCTCTTGACTGTACAATATCGTATGGATGGTGAGACATTCACAATTTCTGCTGCTACCGTCCATCCTTCCCCTTTTAATCTTTCTATTTCTTTGGCCTCTGCTTCGTCAAAACTCGTAAAAATATCTTCGTAATAAACTGAGTTATTTAGCATTTCTTCTCTTATTTTTGTTGCGACAAAACTTAGCCTTTCCCTATTCTCATTGAATTCTTCAAAAACCCCACGATCAACTTTGGTTCCACCAGACCATTTACCGCATTGACCTTGTGTATTCAAGTAGAGAAGATGCTGAATCTTCTCAAAGATTATAGCGGATGGTTTTTGAAGTAATCCCGTAAGATCGGTTACTATAGCTGGGTATGTATAATTATCAGAATGGAATTTTTCCGTTATTACATAATAGTATTACTGTGTAAAAACTTCTTTTTTTAGCAGGTATTTGTCATGAAAAACCGCCAAATCCGAAGCACGACCCTGAATCAAGTTCAGGGCGAAACTATTTCAAAATTACAAATTCAAATGTTCCCAACCTCGTTTCTAATTTATGTCATTTTGACATGAGAATTTGTTTCG
>JAUQXU010000299.1 GCA_030837935.1 Candidatus Brocadia sp. | reverse complement strand
CGTAATTTTTGCCTATCTCTATGCCGTAAAATAACCTGACAACGCATGTCCTCTTTGTCTTCGTGAATTTCGTGGATTTTATCTACAATGGCCTGTGGTAGTCTAGCCGAATCACAGTTGTAGAGCACAACGGTAAAGTTTGCTTGCTCGTGAGGATATAGAGAAAGATATTTTTTAATAAGCTCTAAAATAAGAGATGCACTTTCAGATGGACTCTCATTTGTATCATCAAATCCTTCATTTGTTACTATTGGTAACTCATGTAGGCTGTAATCAAGATAATAATCTGTTAGTGAAAGGAGCTCTGGCTTATTCTCGCTCCAACCCAATACGATTTCAGGATAGTAAGGATGTTCAAATTCCTCCTTGAGTTCTTTAAAAAATAGCCGTGGATCACCAAAAGATATTTCTTCAGCTGTTAGTAAATGCTTAACTAAAGATGCAACCTGATGAGCTTTGATAGCTATTGCCGCAAGTCTTAATGGATGCCAAGGTGTTACGATCGCAGTTACTCTGCCACCTTCAACAGCAACTGTCCCGATCGATAGGAGAGGTCGAAGGAGTAAATCTCGATTACGATCCCCTTTGGCTTCTTTGCAAATTGTATATAGAAGTATGCCATAATCCGTAAGCTGTTTAAGAAGAAATTCACTAACCAATCCTTCACATGCAAATTCCTTTATTGCAGCAGAATAGCTTGTCTGAAATGTTTGAAATAAATTGAGAAGCTTGCTCGTAGTTTGTTCATGAATAATACCTAATTCTTGAGCTTTATTTAACTTTGTAGGCCAAAGAAGCGAAATATCATTATCCTTCTTGTAAACAGAAATAAAGGAACCCCTATCCTTATCGTAAGTAGGAATCAAGGTTTTTACATTCTTCAGATCGAGTGATTGAAAACATCCTTTACCACTAACAGGCTCACGATTAGCACGACAATAAACAAGAGGATGATCAACCAGGCGTGACCAATCTCCATAGAATTCACTAGGAACTGCATTTGGATTAAAAACCCAAATAAGTTGTTTAGAATAAGTATCGGCTTCTCCATTTGAGAGAATAACATCAAGTTCTAAAAAAAACTTAAGCTGAAGAGATGCTTTAGCAACAGATCGATTAACATAAGGCCTTTTTGCCGATCTCCAGGTTTGACTCAGTTGCTCAAAGTCGAACAATTTTCCAACATCCCATGTTCCGCTATTTCCAAATAATCTTTGTAATCCTTTATAGCGTCGAACAAAAAATAATCCAGCATCTATGTTTAGATCTTTAAGATCCTTTTGAGTTTTACGATCACATTGAATTCGTAGCTTTCGTTTAGAATTTTGTATATCCTGATCAAATAAAGCTTCCAGGCAGATAGCAATTCCAACAAGGAAATCATCAATCTCAACAGGAGATCCGTAAATAAAGTGATCCCATTTTGCTTTTAAAGAAGGCTTTTCTTTAAGTTCAGTCCTGTGATCCCTGTAAAACTGTTCGTCTTCGTCTTGAGCTTCCGTCGTTTTCCGATCAATTAAACGATTTAGATAGTCACGTTCTGCATCAGTAATTAGTTCATCCTCACGCTCATCGTAAAAATCTAAAGTTGCCTGACCCAAATTGAACCTTTCTCTTTTAAGGCCATCGAAAAGAGGTTTAACCCATTCCCATTCACAATGTGCTAGTGATTCTGCTGCTTTATTCCATCCACTATCTTCCCTAATAAAACTTTCTATCTGAGGATGAATAATTTCTGGAATAGTATCTTTTACCTTTTCAAATGCCTCTAAAAGATTATCTTCTGTAAGTAAAGCTTGAGTTGGTGTCTGTTTAACCAGATAGCAGGCACGCTTTTTTATTGCATGGCTGTAAAGCCCCTTCCATTTTGATAAGTGATTTGCAGTTTTTGTATTAAGACTTTTAAAATAATTGGTATCTTTAGGAATACGAAGTGCGTGAAATGCAACTCCTAAAGCACACAAAATAGGTTGTCCATCCATAATGGCCTTTTGGGTTTGTAATATATATTCAGCAAATTGGTCCAAGGCAAAAGAACGAACTTCAAGCAATCCTTTCAAGGCCTTTGTCCACCATGTCTTATGCTGATCATTTAGAGGTAGCCCAACGGAAGCAACATTTACCCATAGGTCTGGATGATCTCGTAATTGATCGGTCCCTACCGGAATTAGTTCTTTTAAGCTCTGTTGCTGATCATCTCCTACATTTGCTAGTAAATAGGCAGCCTTTTGACATGATGCACTTCTAAAATAGGTAGCACTATATTCTGTTAGGGCTGATTTTGGTAAATCGTACTTACCAACAAAGTGAACTGGCAGTTTAACATCCATTAATCCTAAAAGATAAGGATCAACTAAAACCGCTTTTGCAATTGCCGCTGTTTGATCGGCTGTTAAACAATCGAGAAGATAGCGTGCTGTTCCACCAGTATCGTCTTCAGAAAGTCGGTCCCGAAGATACTCAACAGCCACTTTGCCGATAAGTTCATCACTTGTCATAAAATTTCTTATTTCTTACAATAAGGGTTGATGATATAGGCACAACCATCTGAAAGGCGTTGTAACAACCCTAAGCTACCAAGTCGTTGTTCAAGACGATGTGAATTTGATTGGAAAGCTTTTTTATCAAATTCATCCTTTGATAAAAATTGTTCCGCCTCTTTGTCACCAAAAATAATATCGTATCGTTGATACAATTGGTTAAGAAATTGATTTAATTCTACTCTCTTTTCTACACTGGCAAATATAAGGCTTTTCAAAAGACTATCATTTGGAGCATATCTTAACTTAATTGTTCCTCGTTTTGAAACAAGACCTACCTCACGACCGTAATTACGATGAATATTGCCAACGTGCTGACGATGTCGTTTTAGTGCTGCTGAACGAAGTTCTTTAATTAAATTTACAGGATCATTTGGTCCTTCATAGTCCTCGTCCTCACCCCAACGAACTTTATTTTTTAATATTTGACGACATTTAACAAAAGCCCCACTTTCTGTGATTGCTCGTTGCCATTCTTCAGAATTTTCAATTTGTGAAATATAAGATGCAACCGCTTGCTCAGATAAGAGATTATTTCCTTGGTAAAGCTCACAGGAAATCTCACGTACTAGCGTTTTTTTGGGTGCAACAACTTCACAAACAATTTTTGTTGGCTTTTGCGAACCAAGAATTTGTTGTGAAATAGTAAGTTGATATTTCAGGAGATGCAATCCTGTTAAATTCACAATATGTGGCAGTACATCAAATCCGGGTATATCCAATTTGAGAATAGCTAGCCAATCTTTAGCAAGATCATCAAAAGATGAATGCTTCTCATAAGGTAAAAATGCGTTCGCCCTTTTAGATCGATCAGAATCATCCTCTGGTTGTAGACACTTCATAATCATATTCCAAATCGGATTGGCTTGAAGCGTTTTTTCTTTAAGTGCAGACAGTAACTCCTGTTTTAGTTGACTACGGCAAAGCATTAGATAAAGTATCTCACCTGTCCTACCAAAGAAACGCCGATCGTTCGAACCAGCATTTTTATCTAAGTCTTCATATAAACAATCTTTTCCATAAGGAAACACAAACTTGGAGGTCCAACGCTTATTACTGTTCATCTCAAGACTAGTTGAACGAGCAAGGGAAACTACCTCACAAAAATCTTCAAAAGAATGAAAATGCTTTTTTAGATAATCAAAGGTAGGATTATGAATTCCTTGTGCCGTAGTCCTCATATGGTTTAGCCACTCACCCCATCTATTGGAATCGCTTGTATACCTAAGGCGAATTTCGTCTAATTTGGGATTATTGAAGAGGATATTCCGCAAGCATAATCTCTTGTCTGGAGAGTAGCATAGGGTATTAAATCCGTCTGGTTCTATAAAGGCACGATCTTTACTGTATTCGTGATGAAACACATTCAGAAACTCCAAGAAAACTAACCAAGGAGATTGCTCATCGTGAAGGCGATGTCCCCAAATGGCTTCATCAATCCACATTGATGTGTCAGGATTAGGCAAGGGAGGTAAAGGATTGGGCAACGGATTCATTGGATTACCTCAATAAAGCGTTCCATCGGAAATCCTTCTTCTGAGAGTGTAAGAATTTTTAATTCCAGATTAGCACTCATGGAAGCTCCATCCTGAATCTGACGTCTCTCATAGGCTGCAAGCAGTTTACTCTTAAAAGCTAAAATACCTTCATAACATTCCTTAGAAAAACTTGTAGGAAGCGCGCCTTCCAATGCAATCCGTGAAAGAAATTCATATTTTATAAGATCGAGGACTAGTTCTTCAATGATACTAGGAGAAAGATAAACTGCTAAAATTACTCGACCCGTTGATGAGTCATATTTGAGAATAATTTTTTCACCTTGATTTGGATCGACCGAAATTTTATCAACAAAAATTCGACTAATTTTTGCTTGAGAGTAGTTTCCGCTTGTCGCAAGAAAGATCTCTCGGTCACTATTAACCAACATTCCAGTAAAAATTCTGTTTAATCCTTTAACAATACGCGAGAGAATAGGACGTTTTACAATTCCACCATTTCTTAGTTTATCGACTACAGAACTTAAGTATTCACCAGCAAATTTAAAAACTGTCAGTTCCCACAAATTAAGTTCTTCCTCTGCATCCTTAGGAATTTTGAAAAAAAGGCCTCGGCGTTGGCTGATTAGAAGTTGCAAAAAATCTTTGCCTTTATCCTGATCTTCATCATCCCCTTCGATATATTGACACTTAGCAGTGGAATATCTTTCATCAGCACCATAGAACTGATCATCTACAACTAATTGTTTAAAGTATGTATGTAGTGTTTCATGAGTGTCACCAAAGATAAGAATATTATCTATTCGATGGGAGGTCTCATAGCCGATTTGAAAGCGATCGAAGTAATCAAATATTGTAATTGATTGCCGACGTGTTTCAGAAAGATTACCACCAAAAATATTGTTATAGAGACTAGCCTTTGAGATACTTCCAGCAGCTAATATTTTTGGAATGTCTGCTGGAACTATGAGATGGTCTTTAACATCTGGATGACCCAAGAGGGCATTTGTAAGTAATAACAATATCTGTCTAATCGGTACATGTAATCCGTTATGATCGCAGAGCTCTAGCAACGAGCGTAACCGAGATTGTACTAATGGACTTTGAAGAAGTTCGTAATTATGC
The DNA here is from genome assembly GCA_030837935.1 of Candidatus Brocadia sp. Lineage (GTDB taxonomy): Bacteria > Planctomycetota > Brocadiia > Brocadiales > Brocadiaceae > Brocadia. Next base: position 442 of record JAUQXU010000299.1, on the reverse strand, counting down.
CGAATGGGGCATTTTGGTCCAAAAGCCTCATTTTCTCCTGCCTTAATCTTAAAGGACTCTTGCCAACCTAGATGATCGAGAAAACTTTTAATAGCTCGATCAAATAACTCAGCAGAACTTCCGCGGCTTAAATTGAAAAATCGCAACCTTACGCCAGGTTGTTCTTGACGATCTTCAACAAGCAAGTCCTCGAAAACCTTGCGAGCTTTAATTACATACTCTGTATCTTTTAAACGTCTCCAAGATTCAATAAGCTGACCATCATTGGCAGCTATTAAGAAGATTTCATTAGATTCAGGATCAAAGAGAGATTTACAAAATCTTTGTAACAATTCCTCTTTATCTGATTCCCACTCAGCGCCCTGTTGTGGAGCCCATCCACTTAAATCACGAATAAAATGTATAGTAAATTGCCGATGATGTTCTGAGGAGTCAGAAGGAG
>JAUQXU010000298.1 GCA_030837935.1 Candidatus Brocadia sp. | reverse complement strand
ATAAAAAGATTCCAGCGCATATGACAGGTGATACCATTCATCAACCGTTTGTATAGATTAAAGGAGGAATTAGAATGATTCCGGAACGATTTCGTTTGGGTTGGGTTTATGTGGCTATTGTAACAATTACACTCATGTCTGGCTGTCACACGGACAAACCCCCGCAAGAAATAGCCCAACATTTTTGGGATGCCATGAAAGTCCAGGACGTTGAAAATGGCCGGAAATATGCCACGACATCAACCCGCACTTTGATAGATACATCCGATGAACAATTCAAAGATGCGGTTGTGACGTTTGGCAAAATTATTATTGATGGTGACCTTACTACCATAGATACCTCAGTTCGATTACAGAAACATGGCACGGAAACTACTATTCCAATCCAAACGATTCTTAAAAAAGAGGATGGAGAATGGAGGGTAGACTATGCACAAACAAAAGAAACGATAAAGGAAGATGATACCTTTTCTGATATTGCCAAGAAATTAGAAGCGCTGGGCGGAAAATTGTCGGAGCGTATGGATGAAGCCCTCGGAGAGATAAAACAAAAAATGCCTGAATATGAGGAGAAAATGAAAAAGGCGGGTGAGGCTGCATCAAAAAAATTGGATGAAGCATTGCAGCGATATGTAACGGAAATTAAGAAAGGCATAGAAAAATTGGGCGGAATCCTGGATGAGGTTCTGAAAAAAGAGAGTGATAAAGGTCAGCAGGAAAAGCCTGAGGCTGAGCCCAAAACCATGAATTTGTAACAGCTTCAAAAGGAATTTATCAAAACATGTCCTCATGAAACCCGTCCTTGTAAAAACGGGGGATGGAGAAATGAGGTTTTTACACAGTACTACTATAAAAGGAGTTTGATGTGTTAAAATATCGTTACTTTAGAAATGCCGTTCTTTTTCTTTTATTTTTACCTCTTAGTTTTCCTTTTTCTGTCTCTGCACATGAGGGACATGACTATAATAATGAAACGGTAATTACTATCACAAAGAGGACTTATATTCATTTTCAATCAGTCTTGCTGGGTTACCAATACATCTATAGTTATATGGTAAAAGGCGGAACAAACGAGATCTCCAGTCTGGCCCAAAATGTAATAGACGCTGCCACTCTTGGTATTCAGACTGAACCGGATGGACCTGGCCAACACATGATGCGGCACATTCTTGAAGGGGCAGAATCATTAAAAAATGAAAAGAATGTGAAGGAACGACAGGAAGCATTCACTTCCATCAGTGAAGCCCTTTTCCCTTTTTTTAAGCTATGGCCAAATCAGTTAATGCGCAGCAGGTTGAAAATATGCCGCTGCAAGGGCGGACACCAATGGCTTCAACCGGACAATTGTCCCACGGCATGTCCGTATTCTTTGAATAAATCCTCAAATTGTTTAACTATTGAGGAAACAATATACTAGGCGTTCGAGAAAATCAAATCAGGTTTTTCCATGTGAGGATGCTTTCCATGAAAAAAGGCGTACCCGAGACATCTTCTGCCGTACTGACAATCGGTCATTCCACACATACACTTGATGTCTTCATAAAACTCTTACACGCCCACAATGTAAACCATGTAGTGGATGTACGCACCGTACCACGCTCACGGCGCAACCCGCAGTTTAACCGCGAAACATTGCCAAATAGCCTGAAAGCTGTTGGTATAACTTACACACACATACCAGGACTCGGAGGACTTCGACGTCCACACCCCGATTCACCCAACACAGGATGGCGTAATGCATCCTTCAGGGGTTTTGCCGACTACATACAAACGCCGGAATTCAGGGAAAACTTACAAACGCTCATTGAACTGGCAAGACATGAGCGGATTGCATTGATGTGTGCGGAAGCTTTGCCCTGGCGCTGCCATCGCTCCCTGATTGCCGATGCGTTACTGGTTCGGGAAATTCCGGTTGAACATATCATGAATGAGAAACACAGGCATGCCCATGAGCTCACACCCTGGGCCGTGATACATGGCACAATCATCACGTATCCCCCAGAATCGGCTCAGACCAGCATTGAAGCTGGAAAAGAATGTTGAGTTTCGCTGGTAAGTTGGTTATCATCACTCCGTATCTTGTGTAATAGCAACACCGTTTCTTGAGAAGGTACTTAACTATGGCAAAACTAATCAAAAAAAGATCGGAGAAAGCCGGTCTCCTCCCAGGCGCGCTGATCCACATTGGAGAGAAAAAGACTGAAAAAGTAACGATTACAATCATCGAATATGATGATATGCACTTTCATGAGCAGGAGGCGAAGACAATCGAGGAGTGTTTTCCCTTTAAGGACAAGAGCCGGTCTACGGTGGCATGGATAAACATTGACGGGATTCACCAGAGTGAGCTATTAGGGAGACTCGGCGAAGGATTTGGACTGCATCCACTCATCGTTGAAGATATCCTGAATACAGATCAGCGTCCCAAGATTGAGGATTTTGAAGAATATAATTATATCGTTCTTAAAATGCTGCATTTTCAGGGCAAGGACGGCGAAATTGCCTCAGAACAGGTCAGCCTGATCTTAGGGTCAAATTTTGTGATTTCATTTCAGGAAAAAGAGGTTGATATTTTTCATGTAATCAGAGATCGCATTAGAACAAATAAAGGCCGCATAAAAAAAATGGGCGCTGATTACCTTGCGTATTGCCTGCTCGATGCAATCGTTGACAACTACTTCATCATCATGGAAACACTGGGAGAAAAGATAGAATCATTGGAGGACGAATTAGTCAGCAATCCCACCCCCAAGGTTATACGCGCCATCTATAATCTGAAAAGAAACATGATATTATTACGCAGATCAGTATGGCCACTACGGGAGGTAATCGGCAGTTTGGAGAGGGGCGAATCTTCGCTGATTCAGGAATCTACCAGAATTTACCTGAAGGATATTTACGATCATACCATCCATATCATTGACACACTGGAGACATTCCGGGAAATGGTTGCAGGAATGCTTGAAATCTATCTTTCGAGTATCAGCAACAGATTGAATGCCGTCATAAAGGTGCTCACCATGATTGCTACAATCTTTATGCCACTTACCTTCATCGCCGGCATCTATGGAATGAATTTTAAATACATGCCGGAACTCGAGTGGCGCTGGGGGTATCCGTTGATTTTACTCATCATGGCTGCTGTAGGTATTACCATGGTGTATTACTTCAAGAAGAAAAAATGGTAAGAAACGGTACACAAATCACGTATCAACCACAAACAGCGCATATAGCCAGGGAAAAAGTAAAAAAAATTCCCTTGCTGGTTCAATCTGCAAGATTGAACCAGCATACAGAAGAGAATTAACCAGAAGACAGGAGATATCCATGGCCGAAAATAACGAACTTGAAAAAACCCTCTGGGCTGCGGCTGACAAACTTCGCAGTAATATGGATGCGGCTGAATATAAGCATATCGTTCTGGGGCTTATTTTTCTGAAATATATCTCTGATGCGTTTAATGATCTCTATAACAAGCTGAAAGCCGGCAAAGGCGAATTTGATGGTGCAGACCCGGAAGACGCCGACGAGTACCGCGCTTACAATATCTTTTTCGTGCCTGAAAAGGCCCGCTGGCAATATCTGCAGGACAGGGCGAAAAAACCGGAAATCGGCAAGCTGATTGATGAGGCGATGGATGCCATAGAAAAAATCAATGCTTCGTTAAAAGGCGTTTTGCCGAAATTCTATGCCGATCCGGAACTGAATAAACAGCGTTTGGGCGAACTCATTGACCTGATCGGAACCATCGGTTTTAATCAGGACGGACATAAAGCCAAAGATTTATTAGGCCGTGTGTATGAATATTTTCTCGGTCAGTTTGCCGACGCCGAAGGCAAAAAAGGCGGGCAGTTTTGGACTCCTGTCAGTATTGTGAAACTCCTGGTAGAAATGCTCGAACCATACAACGGGCGTGTGTATGACGGATGCTCCGGAAGCGGCGGGATGTTTGTGCAAAGTGAAAAGTTTGTCGAAGAGCATCAGGGTAATATCAAAGACCTTTCCATTTACGGGCAGGAATCCAATCCGACCACCCTGCGCCTTGCCAAGATGAATCTGGCCATTCGCGGCATTGACGCCCGAATCGAACTTGGCGATACGTTCTTAAACGACAGGCACAAAGGGCTGAAGGCCGACTTTATCCTCGCCAATCCGCCGTTCAATATCAGCGACTGGAGCGGCGACAAGCTTCGGGACGACGTCCGATGGAAATACGGCGTGCCTCCAATCGGAAACGCCAACTACGCATGGCTTCAGCACTTTATCCATAAACTCAGCCCCAGCGGAACAGCGGGCATCGTGCTTGCCAACGGCAGCATGAACAGCAACTCCGGCGGTGAAGGCGATATCCGCAAGAACATGATTGAAGCGGGTCTGATTGACTGCATGGTCGCCCTGCCCGCACAGCTTTTCTACAACACCATGATTCCCGCCTGCCTCTGGTTTCTGGCGCGCAACAAATCCAACGGCAAATTCCGCAACCGTTCCAACGAAATCCTCTTTATCGACGCCCGCAAGCTCGGCACAATGGTCAACCGCCGGAATAAGGAACTAAGCGACGACGATATCAAGCTCATTGCCCAAACGTACCATAACTGGCGCGGGAAAGACGGCGTCTACGAAGACAAGTCCGGTTTCTGCAAATCGGCCACGATTGAAGAGGTAAGGAACAACAACTTCGTCTTGATGCCAGGACGTTATGTGGGAACTGAAGAAGAATCTGACGATGGAATCCCCTTTGAAGAGAAGATGAGCGCGCTTACCGCGAAACTGGCGTCACAGTTTACCAAAGGGAATGAGTTGGAAAAGACCATCCGCGAGAACTTAAAGGGGATTGGGTATGAGTTCTGATAAAAATAAAAGAATTGGACGCGGCAGGCAAAAAGAAAAGGTTTTGTTTCCTATACCCGATTTACAGATAAATATGCCTGAAAACTATGCAATCCTTCTGAACGACCTGAAAAACAAAATTCAGACAACCAGATTGCGGACAGTTCTCAATGCTAATGCAGAATTGGTTTTAATGTATTGGGAAATAGGACACATTATTCTGCAAAAGCAGGAAAAGGAAGGCTGGGGCGCAAAAGTTATTGATAGGCTTTCATATGACCTGCATGAAGCCTTTCCGGATATGAAGGGATTTTCGCCAAGAAATCTTAAATATATGCGCGCATTTGCCACCGCATGGCAGGACAAGGCAATTGTGCAAGAGCTTCTTGCACAATTAAGCTGGTATCAGAATTTGGCTCTTTTGGAAAAAATCAAAGACGGGAATGCCCGCATCTGGTATGCCAGACAAACACGAGAACACGGATGGAGCCATAATATTCTCAAACATCAAATAGAATTGTGTCTTTATGAACGACAAGGCAAGTTAACTAATAATTTCAGTTTAACTTTGCCTCCTGCTGAGTCTGATATGGCAACTCAGATATTTAAAGACCCTTATGTCTTTGATTTTCTCGGCACAGCCGCACCACGTCTTGAATCTGAACTTGAACAAGGGCTTATTGATCATGTCCAGAAATTTCTTATCGAACTGGGCGCCGGATTTGCTTTTGTCGGTCGGCAGGTACATCTGGAACTGGGGGACAGCGATTTTTATCTGGATCTGCTTTTTTACCATCTCAAACTGCGCAGTTTTGTTGTCATTGAACTCAAGACAGGAAAACTGGAACCCGGCCATGTCAGCCAGCTCAATATGTATATGAATGTGGTGGACGATGTCATGTGTCACCCGGATGACAAGCCTACCATTGGGCTTTTGCTGGTTAAAAAGAAAGATAAAGTTGTGGCTGAATATTGTTTGAGCGGCTACAGTAAACCGATGGGGATAGCCGAATGGGAAACGAAGCTTACTCAGTCCTTGCCTGAAAATCTCAAAGGCAGCCTGCCGAGTATTGAAGAAATTGAGGCGGAATTGAGCGGGGAGGCGGGGGAATGAGGGAGGGGTGGAAAGAAGGCGTATTCGGAGATATTGCAGAAATAATTATGGGACAATCTCCTTCTGGTGAAACCTGTAATGAACTGGGAAATGGAGTACCACTTCTTAATGGTCCAACAGAGTTCGGGAATTATCACCCTTCACCAGTACAGTTCACAACAGACCCAAAGAAATTTGCAGAAATAGGGGATTTACTTTTTTGTGTTAGAGGATCAACAACCGGAAGGATGAATTGGGCAGACCAGCGCTATGCAATAGGTCGAGGATTAGCAGCTATTAGACATAAAAATACTAAGAATCTACAGCCATTCTTAAAAGGAGTCATTGACCATTATCTCCCTATGCTTCTAACTGAAGCTACAGGGTCAACTTTTCCTAATGTTTCAAGCCAGCAATTAAATAAGTTAGAGATTATTGTCCCAGAATCCATCGAAACCCAAACCCACATCGCCTCCATCCTCTCCGCGCTGGACGACAAAATTGAACTGAACCGCCAGACCAATCAGACGCTGGAGGCCATCGCGCAGGCGATTTTCAAGGAGTGGTTTGTGGACTTCCGCTTCCCCCATTCCCCTCTTGAGGGGTGGCAGGCGAAGCCTGACGGGGTGGATGCTTCTCTTCGTCCCTGCCCAACGGGCGGGGTGGATTCTTTGCAGGCGAAGCCTGACTCTCTCTCATCATGGCAAAAAAACTCACTTTTCCCGTTCTGGGCTTTGCCAAAAAACCACAAATTGCAAGAGCGGGCAAAAGAACTGAGAAAACAAGGAATTTTATCAGAAGTTGTATTTTGGAAGGCTTTCAAAGACAAAAAAAAGCTTGGTTGGGATATCGATAGACAGGTTATTATTGGCAATTTTATTGTAGATTTTTTCATTCCAGAACTTGGACTGGTATTTGAAATAGACGGCTCAAGCCATAGCGATAAACAAGAATATGACCAGGAACGCGATGCTTTTTTATCTTCATTACAGTTAAAAGTTGTAAGAATTTCTGATAAAGACGTGCTCAGAAATATTGAAGGCGTTTGGAGTTTCGTGACAGAGTCGATCAAAGATAGAGTTGAAGAGTTGAAGGAGAAGAGTCCACCCCGCCCTTCGGGCACCCCTCAAGAGGGGAATAAATACAAAGATTCTGGCGGCGAAATGCAGGACAGCGAACTTGGTCCCATTCCAAAGGGGTGGCATGTGGGAAAACTGGGGGAGATTGTGGAATTGAATCCTAAACTTGCAATTAAAAAAGGGTTTTATTCCGAATATGTTGAGATGAAGGACATTTCTGAAACATCTGCATCTATTTTAAATCACAGGAAAAGGGAATTTTCATCAGGAAGTAAATTCCAAAATGGAGATACTCTTTTGGCGAGAATTACCCCATGCCTAGAAAATGGTAAAACTGGATTTGTTGATTTTCTACCTAAAGATGCAATCGGTTGGGGTTCTACTGAATTTATTGTGCTTCGAGCAGCACAATCTATAAGCCCTTATTTTATCTATTGTTTATCAAGACATAAGCCATTTAGAGAATTTGCTATTCAATCAATGGTAGGTTCATCAGGAAGACAAAGGGTTGTAGAATCAATTTTGACCAAATTTCCAGTAGTTATTAGTGGGAAGGAGGTACAAATAAAATTCACAAAATTAGCAAAGCCACTATTTGACGAGATAAAATGTAACGCTGAGCAATCCGCCACCCTCGCCGCTATCCGCGATGCGCTGTTGCCGAAATTGATAAATGGGGAAATTAAGGTATGAGAGAACTTAGAAATATAGGTACTTCATTTGAAAGTTATCAGAAAATAATAGACCTATATCAAACCTATAAAGATAGTATTTTTGAAGAAATTGAACTGGATTTACATCAATGGTTTGCGGCAAATATGAGTTCTGCTTTGGGCGGAGTACTTGATAAAATTGCTGATAATCTTAATGAAGTTAAATTTAAAAATATTTCTGAAAATATAAAAACCATTTTGCTTAAAAATGATTTTTTGTCTTATTATGGTTTTAACAGAATTATGGACAGCAACAATACCACCATTAAATTCTTAAAATTAAAACCGACAGATGGGAAATATTTTAATTTATATGTGGCAAACGAACTTTTAAGCCGCCCTGAACTTCCTTGCATATCTTTGCCGTTGAAAAAGAAGATGACAGAGGCGATTTATGAAATTTTTGTCAATGCTCAGATTCATAGCGAGACTAAAAATATCTATACCTGCGGTCAGTTTTACCCGCAAAAGAATATAATCGAATTTACTATTACCGATACTGGCATTGGCTTTAAGAATAGAATTAATCAGAGGTTTAAAAAAAATCTTACATCAACACAGGCCATACAATGGGCAACCAATGACCGTCACACCACAAAAATAGGTGTTTCTGGTGGCTTAGGTCTTGCATTGCTAAAGGAGTTTATTGAAAAAAATAAAGGCAAATTACAGATAATCAGCGATGACGGTTTTTATCAGTTTGATTCAAAAGGTGAAGATACAAAACTATTTCATGGCTCTTTTCCCGGCTCTATTGTAAATTTACAATTCCGAACTGATGATGTATCCACTTATACGTTAGCAGATGAAGTCAGGTTGGACGATATATTTTAAAGGAGATAACTTATGGAAATATTAACAATAAGCGTATTTAATGCCGTAGGTAATTCTTTCTGTGTTGAAGCTGATGACGGACAGATAGTTTACGAGCTGATTAAAAAAGCATTGCAGGAAAACAGAAAGGTAAAGGTGTCATTTCAGAATGTGGAAATGCTGACTTCTGCATTCCTCAATACTGCAATTGGGCAGCTTTATAAGGATTTTTCAGAGGTAGAAATAAAGAACAACCTCTCTGTCGATAATATGTCAAAGGAGGATGCCTCACTCTTAAAAAGGGTTGTCGGCACGGCAAAGCTTTATTATAAAAACCCCGAAGAAATGGAAAAATCCATAACTGAGATACTGGGAGAATAGCTAGTGTTTGAACGGAAACACCCCAAAGCCAAGTGGAATAAGGCAAAGCAGGTGGAAATAGGTAATGAAGAGCGTTGAATAATACCGAGAGATAGGGTAAAATATGGCGAAAACAAAGGGATTCTTGTGTGAAAGGGTCCA
>JAUQXU010000297.1 GCA_030837935.1 Candidatus Brocadia sp. | reverse complement strand
CGTGATGACGAAATTACAAAAAAGCACTTTGTTTTAAGATAGCGAAAAAATAACCTGGTGTCAATGCTTTACTTGAATTTATGGAATTGCTTGGGATTGTACTTCGACTACTTGTTGTAAATTATTGAGCTGTTCAATTTTTTTAATGGTTATTGAGTTAGCTCCGCATAAGTTGTACTTTCACAATTTGTGCATGCTGCCAGCAAGCGGTCGAAAAGTTGATCTTCCCAGAAGCGTCTGTTGAACCGGTAGCAAAATTCATCTAAATATGCCTGTAGATGTTTTCGACCGAAACGATGGTATGTCCCTAAGCAGAAGGTTTTTGCGTTTGAAATGATAATATGAACCCACGGGAGTGGTTTTTCTCCAGACACGAGAGGATATTGTTCATGCTTGACTCCAAGATTGGCCAGAGCGTTATATATGTTCAGGTCATCTGTTTGAATTTTGCTGCCAGGTTCTATATTTTCTCTCACAAATTTGCTGACAGTATCCTGGTTAAGTTTTTTACTACTTCCATCTTTACAAAGCCAGCATGCTCTTTTTGGGCATCTGTCCTCCTCTTGTTTTTTTAAAATTGGTGTTTTCGTTCAAACAATATTTACCTGTCCAGTTTTTGGGGTACATTATAAACTGTTTTTTGCCAGAAATTATGAAAATTTGCTGCATAAAATAAGGAAGAATCAAACAAAAAAGACATGTTTTTTCAACTTGACATTAGCAATTTATAATATAAAGTATAGAACATTGCCTTCAAAAAGACTACAAAATCATATTAAGTATTTATTCCACAAAACTTAATTGCTAAATATCTCTGTTTTTATTAACAACTCGTAATCCTTGGCATGTATTAATTAAAGTCAATAGTAATTCTTTTCACATAAATAGATGAAACCTCACGCCAAATATAGATTTTCGGGTCATGAAACATTTCCATTTCGCTATACATGGTTACCAAAGGCGGTAAACGTAATCAAGAGCAATCCAAAAATCTTTTCTGACGAAGATGATGCTATGGTATCGCTGGGCGTCGGGAAAAATATGGTACGAGCCATCCGCTTTTGGGCGGAAGCGTCAGGGATTATCAAATTTCAAGGTAAGGATGGTTTTGTCGTGACTGAGTTTGGAGAAATTTTATTTGGTGAAGATGGACTCGATCCTTATTTAGAAGACATTCAAACACTTTGGTTGATCCACTGGAAATTATCTACTCAGGTTTTAGAGCCACTTTTTGCCTGGGATTATTTACTGAATCAGTGGCAAGAACCAGACCTGACACGAACAGCAGTTTTACGTAATCTTCAGCAAAAAGCAAATACCTTTGAGAAAAAACTTTCCTTTGTAACGCTAGAGCAACATTTTGATACATTCCTACATACCTACTTTCCTACACGAGGACGAAAGGGACAGATTCAGGAGGATAACCTTGACTGTCCATTAGTTGAGCTTGAACTTATTCAGAAGATTGGTGAACGAGAAATCGATAATGCTTCTGGGAAGCGAGAGTTAATTTATGCATTCCGCCGGGAACCAAAATCAGAAATCAGCGATAAACTTTTTGTGTATTGCCTCTATGATTTTTTTACCCAACGATATCCAAGTGAATTGACGCTTTCTTTTCGCGAAATTTCCGTTGGTCATGGAAGTCCAGGACAAATTTTTAAATTACCAGAAAGTGATTTGCGTGAACGACTTGAGTCTTTGAATTTTCAAACCAATAGACTTTTCAGCTATCAGGAATCACAGAGTATTCAGCAGGTTTACAAGCATAGTAATATGCAAGAAAAAATATTAATAAAATCAATTTATACTCATGAGGTAGTTCGTGTCTGATAAAAAAATATCTGACCTACTAAAACTCAATAATAGATTTTTTAGATCGGTGCATCTAGAGAGGGATTTTAGAGATCCTGATGCACTTTCTGGTTATATTCTTAACGATCATACTTTCTCTTGTTTTGAACGTATAGCAAAGGGTCTTAAAGAACAATCAGGGCAAAGGGCTTGGCGTATTACAGGTGATTACGGATCAGGTAAATCGGGTTTTGCCCTATTTTTGGCTCGATGGTTCTCTGGGCAAGAATTGCCACTGCAAATTAGAAAAACAACTGATTATCGACAATTCACTGAAGTTAAACCCTATTTTGTTCCAGTTTTAATTACTGGTTCACGTGAGCCTCTTAGTTTGGCGATTTTAAAAGCGTTACATCGTTGCGTAAGTACACTCTATGTAGGCAGCAGAAAACCATCGCAGTTAGCTGAGCTAGAGAGACTCTTGCAATTGAAAGAAGAAGTAACGGACGGCCAAATTCTTAATTTGGTTTTAGAAGTAAGTAACAAAATTGTTACAGATGATAAAGGGAATGGCTTGCTATTGATATTGGATGAACTGGGCAAGTTTCTTGAGTTTTCAGCTCTTTATCCAGAAAGGCAAGATGTTTATCTTTTGCAACGTCTGGCCGAGGCTGCATCACGTAGTGCAGAGAAGCCACTGTTTATTGTGGGAATGCTTCACCAAGGTTTCAGTACTTATGCAGACCAACTTTCTCAATCTGGACAAAGAGAGTGGGAGAAGGTATCGGCACGTTTTGAAGAGATTATCTTCAATCAGCCTATAGAGCAAATATCAACACTTATTACGAGTGCCTTAAATGTTCATACAAATCTCTTACCAAAAGAGCATTCTGCTGAATCTAAGAAAAGTATGGAGGCGCTTATACAACTTGGATGGTTTGGACCAGCTCCTGCTAAGAAGGTACTGTTGGAGAATGCAAGTAAACTTTATCCAATACATCCTACTGTCCTACCATCTCTTATTAGGCTATTTAGCCGTTTTGGCCAAAACGAGAGATCGTTATTTAGTTTTTTGCTCTCGAATGAACCTTTTGGTCTTCAGGCGTTTGCACAACGTTCCGTTACATCTGGCGAGTATTATCGACTCCATAATCTTTATGAATATATAAGATTTAATTTTGGCTATCGCTTGAGTGTTCAAAGCTATCGAAGTCATTGGAATCAGATCGACTCCATGATAGAAAGTTTTGCTACCGAACGTGAATTAGAGCTAAATGTTCTTAAAACAGTCGGAATCTTAAATCTCTTGAATTGTAACGAGCTTCTTGCAACTGAAGAAACGATTACCCTTGCTATTGCTGAAAATAATTCACCAGTTTTGAATGCAAAACAAATCAGAAAAGTACTCGAGACCTTGCAGAAAGGCAGAAGAGTACTCTATCGCCGAGGAGCTGCTGGAGGATTTTGTTTATGGCCCCATACGAGTGTTGATCTTGAACAATCTTATGAGAGGGCATCGCGAGCGCTCGGCACATTAAATCGCATAGCGAATATGATTAAGGATTATATTGAGCCACGACCAATTGTAGCGCGACGTCATTATATTCAGTCTGGTAACCTTCGCTATTTTGAAGTGCGTTATTGCTCTGTAGCAGAATTGGTTACAGTTTTTAAAACAATACCTTCTGATGCTGATGGAACAATTATTGTGCCACTCTGTGAAACACCTGAAGAGCGCTCCCTTGCTCTGAAGCTTGTTATGCAACCAGAACTCAAGAATCGGCCAGATGTTCTTATTGCTATACCACCTCCATTAAACACATTGACAGGGTTACTGCAAGAGGCACAGCGTTGGGAATGGGTCTCTAATAATACTCCCGAATTGAATACGGATCGCTTTGCTGCTGAAGAAGTTTCCCGTCAGAGAGATGGTTCTCGAATGTCTTTTGAAAGTCGAATCCAGGATTTTATTGGTTTACGACAATTAACGAGGCAATTATCGTTAGAATGGTATTTGCAAAACAATAAGCTCAAAATCTCTTCTGGGCGTGAACTTCTTTCAACTTTATCAGATATTTGCGATAAAATATATTTTAATGCACCACGGATTAAAAACGAATTAGTTAATAGACATTCAATAAGTTCCTCGGCAGCAGCAGC
>JAUQXU010000296.1 GCA_030837935.1 Candidatus Brocadia sp. | reverse complement strand
GATAGCATTCGCTCCTTTATTTCTTCCGGCTTCAAATGGCCAACAATAGTGATATGCCTCATGGCTATGCCCTCCTTTAAAAGTTTTAACCTCCGAAGGAAGTATAGCATGTTTATTTAATGTTTGAAAGCGAATTAGTATTAGATAATAGCGCCATGTGCCAGCAAATCGATGAGAAAATCCAGCAGGCGCGGCCTGTCAATATTCATGCACCTGACCGCTATGTTATAGGACAGACGGCAGAAGAGGCAGTGCATTTGCTTATGAATGCATTGATATTTTCAGAACCGGGGCGACTGATATTTCTGGTTGCCCGAAATCTTGGCTGGCCCACTGAAAGCCTGGAGGTTGCCTTATACAAGATTCTTCAGTCTGGTCGGGATTTGCCTGTCTATTTTCAAGGTATTCCCCTTGGTTACGAAGAGCCTTTCTTTCCGGGCCAGATGGACTGGGATAATCAAGCAGAGATTAATACGTTGGTCAACGCATTAGAAACGTCGTACAATTCTAAGGTAAGTTCATCGGGAGATATGATTGTTACTGAGGTAAATCCGTTTTCCATGGCTGTTTTGAATGAACAAGTCGCCTTCCTGAAGGCTTTAAGTGAGGATCAGACACTACCGGAGGATATACTCAGGCAAGGGCTTGGAGAAGCTGTTCGGGAAATTGCCAGGTCTGTTTTTCTCCAGGCACTCCCTTACAGGATACTGAAGATTCTATGGTGGGGAGTGAATCCGAAACGGTTTTGCCGGGATGAAATTCTCCTGCCCAGGTGCCAGGAAATCATTCGGCTCCTTTTGGAGAGTTTGCATGACAGGTTAACCAGTGATGTTGTACGTGCGAGTAACCTGTCTGTTCAGAATCTCATGGATATGTTGGCAGTCCTGGCAACGCTGCCCTCTATTCAAAATGAGGTTGCTTACATACAAACCGTGGTTAATAGTCTTGCCAGCGAGAGAGCAGGTATTCTTCGATAATAACGAAAAGAGCATACAGGTATTCAGCCTTGACTATAGAGTACTGACCTTATAAATTCTTTTTCCAGCGTCCATCCTACAATAATAAGCGCCGATTTTTTAATAGCCTCACGCTTAACCTCTTCCGTAATATCCGACAGATTCGTATGAATAATTTTCTGGTCGGGCCATGTTGCCTTATAGACAACGGCCACCGGGCAATCCTTTCCATAATGGGGCAGGAGTATCCTTACTATTTCTTCTATCTTGTCAATGCTTAAGAAAATACACAGTGTGGGAGTGGCAGTAGCCAGGACACCCAGATGTTCCTTTTCAGGGATCGGGGTTTTTCCCTCCATGCGCGTAATGACAATGGTTTGGGTAACGCCTGGAAGCGTTAATTCCTGTCTTAAGACCGCTGCGGCTGCAACAAAGGAACTTACCCCCGGAATAGTCTCGTAGGTAATTCCCAGTTCGTCGAGGGCATGCATCTGTTCCTGGATTGCACCATAGATCGATGGATCCCCTGAGTGTATCCGCGCAACGTCCATATTGTGTTCCATCGCTTCCTTGTAAACAACCACCATGTCTTCCAGACTCATCCGGGAAGAATCGTAGACCTTGGCATGGGCCGGAAGAGATTTAAGTAATTCCGGATTCACAAGAGAGCCTGCATAAATACAGTACCCTGAACGCTGGATAACCTTAAGTCCTTTGATCGTTATCAACTCTGGATCTCCGGGCCCTGCGCCAATAAAATATACCTTCATAGCGATTTTAGTTCCCATCCTTCCAGTGAATGGCATTGACAATAACCTTTTTCGACTCTTCTCCCATAATCTTGAATTGACTATCCCTTATTAAATACGTTGAGGCTTCCTTGCTGCTGGTTCTTACGGTAACGATCCATAATCCGCCATCTCTGCTAACTGACTCAATCCTCCCTTTCTTCACGCTAACGCCAATATTTAATACAGACTCCTCATCTCCCCCGGATATTTGTCGGACACTTTCTACGGCAAACACGCTTGGCATGCCGGTTTTTAGTCTTATTTCAGGAGCCTCATATTCGTAAGACTGTCCAAATGCCGGAAAAGATAAACAGCATAATAAAAATAAACATACAAAGACCTTGCTCTTCATGTGTGCTACCCTCGTATTTTTGAGTTAATAAAAATAGACAAGCACCTGCTTGCCATCCTTCGCCAGGTGCACTATAGAATTTCAACCCCTTCTCCTCATATACTGAATGAAATAAAGCGCACCCACCTGTGGCCCGGAATTTAACCCACCAGCAACGAACTGACTTTTGCATTCCGTGCGGAAAAATAATAAGTTGCTCTCAAAGGCAGTCTGGTTTAAAAGTACATATCTGAAATTTCATGGTCATTGTACACACAGAATTAAGAGGTGGCAACCTCTTTTTTGTACTGTTTATATTGTTGACACCTCTCAAATTGTTATTTATATTACATAGTGCGTAGCATAGCCGCAACCAAATTGACCGCCCCCTTTTCCCCTCCTTCGCAAGGAGGAGGTGAAAAGGAGGTAAAAAACTTACACAAAAAAGATGTTTTTATGGGGTAATACTATAAGTAGCGAAAATTTAGTTTTTTGAAATATCTCGGAAGCCCCAAGAAATTACCTGTGAAGACACCCCCCTCAATCCCTTCTTGATAGAGGAGAAGCACGAATTTCCAATATCTCCCCTCTATCAAGAGTGATAGGGAGGGTGTTATCTTTTTATACAAAAACATTAAAATATTTTCAAAATTCTTGTATTGTGAAATGAATATGATGGTAAACGTCAGAGATTTTTCGATAGGCCGGGGGCAGCCCCTGGCCTTCATTGCAGGCCCGTGTGTTATAGAAAGCCAAGAAAGCTGTCTGAAATTGGCTGAAAAATTAAAAAATATCTTTCAAGCAAGAAAGATACCCTTTATCTTCAAGGCGTCATATGACAAGGCAAACCGAACATCAGGTAATTCATACCGGGGGCCCGGTATTAAAGAAGGTTTAAGGATTTTAGCGGATATTAAAAGACAACTTGACGTGCCAATACTTTCCGATGTCCATGGTGAGGAAGACGTCTCATTCACCTCAGAAACACTCGATATTATACAAATTCCCGCCTTTCTTTGCCGCCAAACTGATTTGATTCTGGCTGCAGCAAAAACCGGCAAACCGGTTAATGTAAAAAAGGGACAGTTTTTGGCCCCGTGGGATATGAAATCGGTTGTTGAAAAAATACGGAGCGCAGGAAATGAACAGATCCTGTTAACGGAACGAGGAACGAGCTTTGGGTATAATAATCTGGTCAGCGATATGCGATCATTAGTTATTATGCGCGAATTGGGTTATCCGGTAATATATGATGCCACACACAGCATTCAACTGCCAGGTGGACAGGGAAGCATTTCAGGTGGTGAAAGAAAGATGATTGTGCCGCTTGCCAGGGCTGCCGTTGCCACAGGATGTGATGGTCTGTTCCTGGAAGTGCATGAAACCCCGGAACAGGCGCTTTCGGATGCGGCGACCATGCTGCCGCTTAAGGATCTTCCTCGCTTAATTGAACAGGTATTGGAGATTCACAGGATTGTTCCGTGTGAATAGTTTTATGGGATCAGGATTCATCCAACGGGGATTAACGATAATTGAGCGCCGGTTCGCAACCAGGACAATCTCGAACTATTACGAATAATTATTGTAAATAAAAATATTTTTCGTATAATGAAGCCAATAAAGAGATAGGAATTTTTATTTTCTTCATGCGTTTTTTTGAGTGGCATGGACCTCGTTTGTCCGTGCCTGACTGAATGTTAGGAAATTCCAATCCCCCCCATTATCCCCCCGTAAACTGGGGGGGACACAGGGAGGTTCAATGAAATACAAGTTGCTGAAGGCTAAATGTATTACTGCATGTTTGTTTTAAGCCCGCGTAGCTCAATTGGCGGAGCACGTCATTCGTAATGATGAGGTTGTCGGTTCGACTCCGATCGCGGGCTCTTATTTTACAAGGGTTTCAGGCCGTCGATACATTTCTGTTTACCCCCACTGTAGTCAAAACGTAGTCAACTTTCTCCAAAACCTCAATTCCTTCCCTCAAAGACTCCGGACAATGATGCGCATAACGCTGTGTCATGTGAATGTCGCAATGACCTAACAACTTTGATATTTTATAAAGGTCAATCCCTCTTTGTGCCAATCGGGTAGCAAAGGTATGTCTCAGGTCGTGAAAATGAAAGTTTTGTATGTTAGCCTTTTCCCTGGCAATGTCAAACGCCCTGATAAGATTTCTACGGTCAATCTTAGTCATCGTGCTACTTGGAAAGACAAAATCACTTTTTAAGCTCCTAACCTTTGCTTTCTCCATTAAAATATTCAAAGCAATTTGGTTCAATGGAATTGTCCTGGGTTTACCGTTCTTGGTCTCCTGAATAATTATTGTCTTGCGAAAAAGGTCAACCCTGTCCCATGTAAGCGAAAGTAATTCGTCTTGTCTTAAGCCTGTATGCAAATCAAAAACGACTATATCCCTTAACCATTGCGGAGAATTTTCAAGA
>JAUQXU010000295.1 GCA_030837935.1 Candidatus Brocadia sp. | reverse complement strand
CCGCAATCATTACCGTGGGACGGTTAAATTCCTCTACAATTTTCGAGGCAATAATTCCAACAATCCCCGGATGCCATGCCTGATCAGCCAATACAATGGCGGCAGTTTCGTCCAGGTTTATTTCATGCATTACCTTTTTCCTGGCGGATGCCATGATATCAACCTGAATCTCCTGCCTTCTTTTATTTTCCTGTTCCAGAAAGGTAGCAATTTCTACCGCTCTTTCTTTACAGGTGGTAGTCAACAGTTCAACGACAATGCCTGCCTTCCCCATGCGCCCCGGGGCGTTTAGCCGGGGTCCCAAACGATACCCCACGTGAAAGGCATCAAGATTTATATGGGAAATATCTGCCACGTCGAGAAGCGCACGCAATCCCGGAATTTCGGTATGTTGCAATGCACTCAGCCCATATTTGGTAATGATACGGTTTTCACCCAGGAGCGGCACCACATCCGCAATCGTCCCCAGCGCCACCAACCCGACAGCGCTCAACAGGAAATCCTTGAACTCAGAAGATACCTTTTTCTGCGGTGAAAAATGTTGTCCGATAGCCCACGCCAGCTTAAAGGCAATACCGACACCAGAGAGATCACGAAAAATATGGTGGGATGCATGTAATTTTGGATTGACTACGGCAAAGGCATCGGGTATTTCCTGGCCGGGGCGATGATGGTCGGTAATAATCAGATCAATGCCACACGTACGGGCAATATCTGCCTCCCGACAGGCATTGATACCACAGTCTACCGTCAGAATAACATCTGCTCCTGCTTCCCTCAGTTTTTTAATTGCGTCCGCATTTAAACCGTACCCCTCTTCCAACCTCTCCGGGATATAATAACTTACCTGCGCTCCTACCAATTTCAAACATCGATACATCAGCGCTGTGGCCGACAGGCCATCAACATCATAATCCCCATAGATGACGATTTTTTCTCCCCTGCGTACGGCCTCGTTAAGACGAATGGATGCCTTTTCAATGCCAGGGAGGAGAGAGGGGTCGCCCAATGCCCCAATTTGTGGCTGGAGAAAGCTTCTGGCGGATGCAATATCAACAATTCCACGATTGATAAGAACCTGAGCCAGCACGTTTGATATTTTGAGTTTGCTGGCAATCTCTGCCTGGAGAGGCTTATTAGGAGGGGAAAATACCCACCTTTTTATCATGGTGTGTTTTGCTTATGAGAAAAATACAATGGTATACGATATAAACTCAATCTTGCACAATCATTTATGATCTGTGTATCCATTTTACTTGGATTTATAAGTCTTTCAAGGAAATTTAATTATTTTTTGTTTTTCTATAATTTTCACGTTTTTTATCCTCCGCTGGTGTCCGCACTTCAAAAACGAGAGTTATTATAAAATCTTTTATTGAAAAGCAAGCAGCTATGTGATAGCATTTTGCTATTGCTTGCAGTTTTCCGCAATCGATGTAAAATTATACTACTGGTCTAATGCCCCTTGCTCTATTCCTCCGCCTTGATACAAAGTAATTTTTTAAGACTTGTCAGGGATAATCTAATGAAGGACCCTATGAAAAAAAGAACCCTTTTTAATGAATGCGCCATGTTGTTGTCGTTTGCAAAACCTTATTGGAAATATCTGGCGCTGGCCATTGTCAGCATGGTCATTTATACAGCGGCACATGGTATCCAGATTTCACTCATTAAACCGATCATAGACAAACTGCTTATAGGTAATACCAATGCAACCACCCCCTTGCCGAGGATCGATATAGACCAAAACATTCAAACTCACCAAAACCCTTCTCCTGTTAAACAGTTTAAAAAACAGGTAATCAGCAAATTTACGGTTATAAAAAAATTACAAAAACGCGCTACGCATTCATTTACAAGTATCGGCATTGTGATAGCGATCATCGCCCCGATTATTTCCATCTCCTGTTATTTCCAGCAGTATTTAAGAAATCTCGTCATGTGTGCCGTTGTTGTGGATATCCGGAACAAAATATGTGACCATCTGCTCCCTCAGTCCCTGAGTTTTTTTGAAAACAGGAAGAGCGGTGATCTCCTCTCCAGATTAACGAATGACATCGCTGTAACACAGTCGGGACTCGCGATCCTTTTCGATGAAATCTTGCTGCAGCCCCTGCAGTTGATTTGCGGCTTGTCACTGGCATTTTATTTCAGCTGGAAGCTGTCCCTGTTAACCTTAATTGCCTTCCCCGTAATATTCATTCCTGTGCTTGTCATGGGTAAGAAGATTAAGAAGCATGGAAAGGGTAGCTTGCGGCGTCTATCTGATCTCACGGATGCCTTGAGGGAGATGTTCGCAGGCATTCGAATTGTAAAGGCGTTTAAGATGGAGGCCGAAGAGAGCCGTGAAATCCATGATATTAGCGAACGATTCTTCAGGAAAAGATTGAAAATGGTCAAGGCAAAGGCCGTCAACACAAGCACCAGTGAATTCGTTTATTCCCTGGGACTTGCCGCATTGATCATCCTGGGGGGGTATGTCGTTATGTCCGGGAAAATTACACCTGGGGAACTTGCCGGATTTATTACCGCTATCGGCTTTATGGTAATTTCTGTCATCAAGAAGTTGGCAAAAAGTTATGCAAGTTTGCAAGAGGCCATGGCTGGCATTAATCGGGTATTTGAACTGTTCACGATCGAATCTTCCATAAAAGATCATCCTGAGGCTGTCACCCTGGCGAGCATACAAGAGGGCATCTCTTTTAAAGACGTAAGTTTTTCCTATGATAACAGCGAACAATGTATCGTGAAGGATATTAACCTCACCATCCACAAGGGAGAGGTCGTTGCTCTCGTAGGAAAGAGCGGGGTGGGAAAATCGACCCTTATAAACCTGATACCGCGTTTTTACGACCCTGTCAAAGGCAGTATAGAGATCGACGGAATGGATATACGGAAAATTAAGCATGCGTCGCTCCTTGAGCACATTGCGATTGTCTCTCAGCAAACCTTCCTGTTCAACCGCAGTATTCGCGAAAACATACTCTATGGGAGGAAGGATGCCTCGGTCGAGCAAATTTATTCAGCAGCAAAGTCTGCCAATATCCATGATTTTATTATGGATCTTCCCCGCGGCTATGAAACCGTTGTGGGCGAATTGGGCGTAAAACTATCCGGGGGACAGCGGCAACGGATCGCCATCGCCCGTGCCATACTGAAAAATGCGCCTATTTTGCTCCTGGATGAGGCGACTTCATCACTGGATTATGAATCCGAGAAATTGGTGCAGGATGCACTCAACAACCTGATTGCGGGGAAAACGACCATCATCGTTGCCCACCGCCTTTCCACAATACAACATTGTGACAGAATTATTGTAATGAAAAATGGACGTATCGTGGAAACGGGTAGCCACGAATCCCTCATGTCAGGAGAGGGAGAATACAAACGCGTCTATCAGCTACATCTTGAAACACTCCAGCCATGAAAATACTCATTATTGGCGCTCAGGGAATGCTTGGCAGAGACCTCGTCACTCGATTACCCACCCTATCAGACCCCTCATTTCCCTGCATTGAAGTTATCGCAGCCAATCATGGTCACGTGGATATCACGCACGGCCCAAATACCACCAAATTCATCGGTCAGATCACGCCAGACATCATTGTTAACTGTGCCGCATTCACGAATGTAGACGCATGCGAAACTCAGATATCTGACTCCTTTGCCGTCAATGCGACCGGGATAAAAAACGTGGCGTTGGCGGGAAAGGAAACAGGGGCAAAGGTCATCCACATCAGCACCGATTATGTATTCGACGGAACTAAGAACGGGCCCTATAGTGAAACGGACAAACCCAACCCCATTTCGGTCTATGGCAAGTCAAAACTCGAAGGAGAACGTGAAATACAGGAAATAAGCGATAATTACGTCATCATCAGAACGGCCTGGCTCTATGGTCCTAATAAGAAAAATTTTGTGACGACTATACTGAATTTAGGAAGGCAAAAACATACGGTGTCAGTTGTGACCGATCAGTGCGGATGCCCCACGTATACGGCAGACTTATCATATGCAATTTGGAAAATCATATCGCTGGATCTTCGGGGACTGTATCACGTAACGAACGATGGAACATGCTCACGTTATGAGTGGGCGAGGAAGATTTTTGAATTAACCGGCGATCATGTGTCCGTACTGCCTGTAAAAACTGCAGATTACAAACGCGCTGCCACAGTCCCTCAAAATTCTTCTCTGAACTGCACGAAATATGTCACCGCTAGCGGGCATAAAATGAGACCATGGCAAGAGGCATTGGAAGAGTATATAAGGCTATGTGACTATTTAGCCACGAATTAACACAAATAGGAACAAATGTAATGCAGGCTATTATCAGGATTTTTCATAAGCATTAAGGAAATCATCCCTTGGAATACCTGCTTGTGTGCAAATTGTTCGAAGCGTTGAAGATTTTATCTTTGGATGATTCGGCATAGTTAAGGGAGTTTTGGTCCCGTCTAAATTTATCCGTTCCATTGAGATATGTTCTTTTTCTCGTATTATTCGAAAACCCAGAATCTCAAGTGATTTTATTACCCGTTGTTTTGGAGCATCAACTGGAAACTTTGACATTATACTTATACACCGGCCTCAGCGACAAACACCTCAAGAATAGGAGGCTCAATCTCAAGTACCTCCTCTCCAAAACTCTCGATATGAAAGCGGATTGCAGATTTTACATCCGAAAGAGCCTCTTCGTATGTATCTCCTTGACCAACAACAACACCTTTAAGTCCTAATGGATATGCAACATAACCGTCAGGGTGTTTTTCTACAATAATTTTGTATTTTTTCATAAGGATTTCCCCTTTCAACTATTGGTTCTTTTCTGATTATTTTCCTTTACCATAATATTTCACCTCTCTTTATCGTGTCCGTGAAATATGCTGTTATAATAAACAAATTGTCACCCAACACTTTAACTACAACACATAAATACTTCTCAGTAACGGGTGTGACACTGTAATAATGATAGAATAGCTCAACCTCAGGGTCTGTTTTGGATCTGATAACCTTATCAGGATTCAATAAGGTTTCACGTATTTTGTTAATCTGTCCAGACATTTCTGGATGATCGGCCTCAATATGCACCTGTCTTTCATCGGTCAATCGAATTTGCCGGTTGTGGATATCTTTAAACCATTCCATTCATCTACACCAATTCTTTACAACTTGCTATGTTGCCTGACGTTCAAGATTAAAAGAAGTGCAATAGCATTGAAAAGTTATTCTTTTAGTAAATATTATCTGCCGTTGCTGGCATTCTTTTGAAAATCAAGAAACAAGACCTATCCCCAAAGAACCCCGCATTGCATGATAACGCCGCCATTACAGGAATTTTTCAAAAAATTAAACTGTTACATTATTTTGGTAAATATTAAAAATATATTCTCAATCATACGCTAGCCATTCGTTGTGTTTTTTGGGTTCTTTCGTAAAAAAGTTGAAGTCTGGTAAACTAAGCCATAAAAGTAGAGTAATAATAGGGAAGTAAAGAGTTGCATCGAATTTCGACCGTATGTAATATGGTTTTGTTAGAGAACAGGATCATATTACAAGGGGGGAA
>JAUQXU010000294.1 GCA_030837935.1 Candidatus Brocadia sp. | reverse complement strand
GGGAGAATGTGTTCCCCGTCGAAGGAAGGGTAATGCATGATAAGTTCCTTACGCAGGATGAGAGGTACTTGTTTGTAGAGTGGATTGATATTGGTGGCCAATGGGATAATATCCAGGGTACTGATTTCTATCCGGGCTATCGCGCAAGATAATGACTGGTGCAAGCCCATGAGCTTGTCGGTATGAGAGCGCGGGGGCTGGAGGTTAGTTACAAATGAAGAGCTGGGTTACGTGGGGTGATCCCTACTGCCCAGCTCTTCGTGTTTTAAGATTATCAATATTGATTTTGTTTGATTAACGGTATAAACTATTATTGTGCGAAGTATCATTGAATTGACTAAAGTATGAGATATCTGCGATGCGATATTCAGTATGTTGAATGCAGATAATGGTTCTATAGGTTAGTTTGTAACAATTTTGAAATTGATTAGGAGATTTCCAGATCATGAAAAAAATTAAAGTTTATTTAATTATAATACAAATATTGGCTTGTGTAGAATGTTCTAATATCTTAACAGCCGATATCAAGGAAAAGGCAGATATTAGGAATGAAAAAATTTCAGAAAAACCTATAATGGTATTCGAAGAACAAAACTATGATTTTGGCAAAATTTATATCGGCGAT
Organism: Candidatus Brocadia sp.; assembly: GCA_030837935.1. GTDB lineage: Bacteria > Planctomycetota > Brocadiia > Brocadiales > Brocadiaceae > Brocadia. The sequence continues at coordinate 4,647 of JAUQXU010000294.1, read as the reverse complement.
ATAGTAAAACATGGATTTAAATTTAAAAATCGCGGGTCTGGTGAATTGATTATAAAGAATGTTAAATCATCGTGTGGGTGCACAGCTGCCCTCGTGTCAAAAAGTAATTTATTCAAGGATGAAGAAGGAGAAGTGCAAATTAAATTTAATCCAGGTCGTTATGTTGGTAAAGTTACGAAATCGGTCACAGTAAACTCTAATGATCTACAAAATTCATCGTATAAGTTAACTATTACAGGGGAAGTAATAGAAGAAGTTAGTGTTAATCCAAAGCATATAAACTTTGGTATTATACGGAAGGGAGATTCTTGCACGAGGACCATTGAAGTAAAGACAATACCGGAATTGAAAACGGATATTAAAAAAGTTGAATCACCAAATCCCTATATTGCAACAACACAAATTAACTCCAATGTGAATAGTTCTTATAAATATCAAGTTACTATTAGCAAGTACGATTATATTGGTAAATTTAGTGGAATGGTTTTTGTTTATACAAGCAGCAATAGGCAGGAAAGAATTGACATACCATTTTCTGGAGAAGTAATCGGGGATGTTACTATTTATCCTGAGATATTATCATTTGGAAACATAAAAAAAAATCAGGAGGTAAACAGGACGGTTATTCTTAATTTTGTGAATAAGAATATAAAAATAGAAAAGATTGAAGCCAGGCCGAATATAATAAATTACACCGTCTCGGAGTTAAATAATAATAGTAAAAAGATAGATGTTAAATTAGGTAGTGAAATAACAACCGGGAAAATCACCGGTAGTTTAACGATTTATACAAATAGTACTATTCAACCAGTGATTAACATTCCGATAAATGGAGAAATAAAAGGATAAGTAGGTATCGGTTTGCTATGAAAAAATGTATGGGATGTTTAATAATAGTTTTGATTATTTTTCCCTCTGTTACGATTTATGCTTTCTCGCGGGAGATAGTAATAATATTTTCCGGTGAAGAATTAGGAAATCTTGAGCCGTGTGGATGTTATGAGGGGCAACTTGGTGGCATTTCAAAAAGATATTCGTTTATAGATTTGTTTAAAAAGCAAAAAAATCCAATTTTACCTGTAAGTTTAGGAGATATTACTAAAGGTTCCACCAGACAAGAAGAAATTAAATTGGAGATTCTATGCCGTGCAATGGGAGAAATGGGTTATGTGTTACATAATCTTGGTGAGAAAGACATTGAAATTAACCCACAAATACTCAGTTATTTATCTCAGACAAATAGAGTAAATTTCCTTTCCAGCAATGTCGAAATTGTTGCCCCATTTCCAATAAAAATTAATAAATCTGTCGTGACGGAATGTATTGATTTTGAGCATCCTGTTAAAATTGCTTTTTTGGGTATCCTTTCAAAAACCTTTCTTAGTTCATATATAGGTGATTATGTAAATATATCTGACCCAATAAAGGCTCTTAAGCCTTTAGTCAAACAATTGAGAGATAAGGCAAATCTCATCGTGTTACTTTCACATGCATCACAGGAAGAATCTATAGAAATTGCAAAATGCTTTCCAGAAATAGGGCTAATCATCACTGGGCACAATATAGACGAGCCAAAGGATTCAATAACATTTGCTAATAATACTCCAATTGTTTCTCCTGGGGTGGGTGGGAAGTATATTGGAATTGCAAGGTATTCAATAAATGATAAAAAGGTAAATAAAAACTTGGAAAGAAAGTCAGTTGAAGTTATTCCGTTAGACAATGCCTATCAAGACTCAAAAGAAATGATAGTTTTATTAAAGGAATATCAACAAATATTACTTGATGAGGATTTGGCAAGGAAAATACCCCAAGCGCCTCTATCAGATGGTTTGGCATATGTGGGTAATTTTGTCTGCGGAATGTGTCATAAAGCAATATACGACCACTGGTACAAAACGACACACAATACTGCGTATCGTACCTTAGTTAGTAGTGGACATCAATTTGATCCGGAGTGTATTAAGTGTCATACTACCGGCTATGGGGATGTTTCTGGATTTCTTGATCATGAAAAAAATCAAAATTTAATAAATGTAGGTTGCGAAAGCTGTCATGGTGCCGGGAGTATGCATGTGAAGAGTGTCAACGATACGTATGGCCCGACAGATGAGAGTGTGTGTGAGGTTTGTCACGATAGTGCGCATAGTCCAAAGTTCCAATTCAAAGAATATTGGAAGAAGATCGAGCACCCCGAAGAAATGCTTAAAACGATTCCTAAAAATATTGAACAATAATGATCAAAATTGCGTTTTACTGGCATCAACACCAGCCATATTATAAAGACAATTTAACCGATGAATACTCTATGCCGTGGGTAAGATTGCACGGGATAAAGGATTATATTGGTATGGCGTTATTACTGGAAGACTTTCCCACGATACATCAAACGTTTAATTTTGTACCATGCCTCTTGGATCAACTCAAAGACTACGAGGAGAATCGTGCCAGCGATCGGTTTTGGAAATTAACAGAAATATCTGCAGGGGATTTAACAGAAGAGGATAAACTTTATATATTGGATAATTTCTTCTCCGCAAACCATCAAACCATGGTTGATATTCATTCAAAGTATAGAGAATTATTGAAGAAGAGAAATTTTAGAAAGAAATCGGCACGCGATGTACTTAAGATTTTTTCTAACGAGGATTTTCAGGATTTGCAGGTTTGGGCAAATCTTACCTGGTATAATCCTTTAATTATCCAAAGAGATCCCGTACTATCGGAATTAGTAAAAAAGGGTGAAGGGTTCACGGCGGAAGATAAAGGAGCAGTTTTGTCAAAACAAATAGAGATATTAAGGCAGATCATTCCGCTCCATAAACGATTACAAGATTCTAAGCAGATAGAGATTACAACTTCTCCATATTATCATCCAATTCTACCTTTGTTGTGTAATCAAGAATCTGCAAAAGTTGTTCTGCCGAAACTATCACTACCTAAAAAGAAATTGTTGGCAATCGAAGATGCAAAAATACAAGTAGAAAGGGCGGTTCAAACATATAAAAAACATTTTGGTCAAAATCCTTGCGGTATGTGGCCATCGGAAGGCGCTGTGAGCGATGATATTATTCCGATTTTGACTCAAGCAGGGTTTCGTTGGTTAGCATCGGATGAAGAGATACTGGCCTGTTCTCTTGGTAATCAAATCTTGAGGGATGAGCACGGAGAAATTCTTGTGCCTGATATATTGTATAGACCGTATCAGATTAACGTGGAAGGTACTGTGATCAATATGGTGTTTCGGGACCACAATCTTTCAGATTTAATCGGGTTTCAGTATTCAAAATATAATGCGGATATTGCGGTATCTGATTTTATAAACAGGATTAATAATTTAAAAAAGTACACTAATAACGGAAAACCACTCCTTGTGACGATCATATTGGATGGAGAGAATGCATGGGAATATTATCCTCATAGTGGCATAGATTTTTTAAGAAAACTTTATGAGGTAATTAGCAATGACGCTGACCTGGAATGTGTCCGTATTCGCGATTATTTAGAAGAATATCCTCCAGAACAAACATTACAGCATCTTTCTCCCGGTTCGTGGATTGGCCATAACCTGGCAACATGGATTGGGCATGAAGAAAAGAACGCGGCATGGGATTTAGTAGAAGATACACGATCTTTTATTGTAAATCAACCGGAAGTGGAAACCCTTTTGGCGAAGAACAATAGTATTAGTAAGGCATGGGAAGAAATATTCATAGCGGAAGGTAGTGATTGGTTTTGGTGGTTTGGTGATGATCATGTTAGCCATTATAAAGATGAGTTTGACCGTTTGTTTAGACTTCACCTTAAAAATGTATATAAACTATTCGATGTAGATGTTCCAAGGCGACTGGATGTGCCTATTGCAAGGATAGACCTAAGAAAACCGTATACATATCCAAAGCGATTTTTAGATGTAAAACTGGATGGAGTAGTGAGCAATTATTTTGAATGGTTAGATGCTGGCAGATATAATGCAAGCAAGGATATGGACACAATGCATAGAACATATGGACAGCCCGTTAATGATGTTTTTTTTGGATTCGATGTAGACAATTTATTTATAAGAGTAGATTTTCAGAAAGATTTATTTTCTCAATATAGGGAAAGAGGAAAACTTGTAATTACTTTTGTTGAGCCAGAAGAATTACAAGTTTATACATCTGTTTTTGTTGAAGAACCGTTAAGGTTTAAGGTGAAAAATAAAAGCCGTACTTGCGATAAAAAAGATTATTATAGCGTCTCTTTAGATAAAATAATTGAATTGTCTTGCCCCTTTGCAGATTTAGGCCTTTTCCCAGGCATAGAGGTGGAATTCTTTATAGAATTAATGAAAGAAGATGAAGTTATTCAGAGGATACCACGCAGGACTGTGTTTTGTTTTTCTGTGCCATCGAAAGAGTTTGAAAGAATGATGTGGCAGGTGTAGCAATATGGAATGGACTGGAACATTATTTTCAATAGGACAGTGGAGGATAACAAAGCATGCCGGAACTTAGGAAGGATCCCGTTTCTGGTCGTTGGGTAATTATTGCTACAGAACGAGCTATGAGACCAACTGATTTCAGATCGGAACCACAGTTTATTAAGGGAGGTTTTTGTCCGTTTTGTGAAGGAAATGAGGAAAAGACGCCACCTGAGATTATGGCG
>JAUQXU010000293.1 GCA_030837935.1 Candidatus Brocadia sp. | reverse complement strand
TCTTGAGTCCAAAATACATTTTAAACGATTGGGAATTACAGAAACTTATACCTCCCAAAAACTTGCTGAACTTATGAACTGTCCGCAAGTTTGAGACACTTTTTCAAATACGGCGAACAAACTTTTGGCGATTTTGGAATTCAAATAAAGAAAGTCCCGCGCCGACAGCCAAATTTGGTATGGCTGAAGTACGTTCATTACTCAAAACAGCAATTTTGAAGAAAAAAATGTGCGTAAAAGACTCCTTACTGAACTGAACTGTTTAGATGTATGAACTTACCGCCAAATACCGAACTACCGGACAAACGAAATAGGGCAAAATGCCTTATGCATATATGGAGAATATAATATATGTTAATAGCATATGTAAGGAGAAAGGTCAGTTACGAGGGAAGGTAGAACATTTAATCTTTTCTCGGGTTCTTCAGGATGTAAATCAAGTGGAATAAAGATTTTATGAAATAACTTATTTAGTATTGTCTAAGCTTTATTAATATCGACATCTATCTGTTTTAGATTTTTTCAGAAATGACTAAAGACTGAACTTTATAAACTGTTTCAAATTTCTTTTCATTTGCTCTAAAACCCGCCATGTAAATATGATTGGATTACATCATTTCGTTTCTTATGCGCATCCATCAACAATTCTATAACTTTGTTTATATCTGTAAGTGTTTTTTTTCCAAATTTAAAATTAGTCGCGTACGAGTCCTTTATTAAAACCAATATGTTACAAAACTCATTTCAACGGATTGGCTTTTGAATTTATCTGCGGCTTTTCTAGAAAATGCTTTTTATTTGACAAAAAAAAGCCTCCAAAAATGGAGGCTTTACAATTTATGCTATGAATAGAAATTCAATCCTGATTAATCAGGCAGACCGTTCTTATCCGTATCTTTAAAAGCCTTAAAGTTTGCTTTTATATTTTCTTTTATGTTTTTATCAATTTCGCTTCTGTTTGCCGGATCATTTGGATCCATATACAGGTTTGTTGCTTCATTGATGAACCATAGGTATGGCTGAATTTTAATAGTTACGTTTGTTGATGTTTCAGTTACAACAAGAGAGTTCGGGAAATCGAGTTTCTGCTTTGAGGAAACATCACTTTTGAAAATGAACCTGAAACCGTTATATGAACCCTTTGCAACCACAGAATATCTGCCGTTAGAGTCAAGAAATTCAGGATCCGGCGGTGTTTCATTATCACCTAGTTTATGAACTTCGAATTTTATTTTATCATATGTTCCAACCGGTATTAGGTTTGAACCGATAAAGTTAGTTCTCGATGCCTGGTTCAGGTTTAGGTATAAAACAAAGGGTCCGACTTTAGAATTTGATGAATCGTTTGTGTTAGCAACATTCAGTTTTATATCCTTTAAAAGTATCTTTACGGTATCAAGTGTCAATAACCCAATGTTATCAACTGTATCTCCTGCCTGAATATAGCTGAACTCTACATTATCAGTCTGAGGGGCTACGGAATCATTAGAGCAGCCGGCAATGAATATGCCTGTGCTCAAAATTAAGGAAAGCAAAAATCTGTGAGTATATTTTGTTAGATTGTACAAAGTGCTCCTTTTTTAGTTATTGAATGCTTCTTACTGATTAAACCAAATCAATAGGGGATA
>JAUQXU010000292.1 GCA_030837935.1 Candidatus Brocadia sp. | reverse complement strand
GCTTGTTTTATAAGATTTCTGTCTATACGACAGGGCGGAAGATGGGCATCGTAGCTTTTTAGTATCAGTATCTTCCTTTGTTTTATTTCTGGTGTAACGAAATCAACCACCTCATCGACAACCTCATTAACATCGCATTCTTCCAGTTCTAGTTTCTGCCCCTTCGCAAATCTGAGAAAATCATTCAAGATGTCCTCCAGGCGTTGCACCTCTCTTTGTAATGTCTGTATTCTTATATGTACCTTTTTGCAGTTTTCCCCTGTCATACTTTGTACGTCTTCAAGAAGGAGTTGCAAATTGATACTGAGCGTACTCAATGGATTTTTAATTTCATGGGCAAGCCCCCCTGCCAGTGTTCCAAAAAAAGCGAGCCTTTCAGAGTGCATTGCCCTTTTCTCCAGTTCCCTTGTCCTGTCAATAGCTCTTCGTATAAAAAAAAAAGCCACGGGAATAAATACGATAATGGCAATTCCTGCACCAGTTAAGTACCGAATCACATTCTTTACACCAAATGAAAAAAATAAGCCAGGAAGGCAGCTTAGCTCACTTTCTTCCTGGCTCTAAAGTATTGCTTATATATTGTTTAGGAATTGAGACGAGTTACTTTTTGGGCTTGCAAACCTTTTGCCCCTTCAACGATGTCAAACTCCACCTTTTCACCATCTTCCAGCGTCTTAAATCCTTCACTTGTTATATTTGAATAGTGAACAAAAACATCACCGCCACCTTCTTGTTCAATAAAACCAAATCCTTTTTTTGCATCAAACCATTTTACTTTACCTGTTGCCATTATCTTGCTCTCCTATTTGAATAAATACAACGTATATCAGTTAACCGTACCATACCTGCCCATTTTATCCTTTATGCCTTCTCTATCCTCCCAAAAAGACCGAAAGATAAATGATAAAAGTTTTATAATTTTTTTACAAACCCTCCTTATTACTAAATATCATGAATAATCCTTCCGTACGGCTGAAAAATAACTTTCTCATAGTCCAATAAAATTTTTCCCTGCTATACACTGGAAGGGTTAGGTTGCTCTTTTTCTTTGATGGCGGCTTTTCTGCTTAATTTAACCCTTTTTTGATCATCTATTCCAATTACCTTTATCATAATTTCCTGCCCAACCTTCACTACATCTTCAACCTTTTCAACGTAGCCATCAGATAATTCAGAAATATGAACCAAACCATCATGACCCGGAATGATTTCCACAAACGCCCCATACTCTTTTAGGGAGAGAACTTTCCCCGCATAGGTTTTACCAATCTGGACTTCTTCCGTCATACGCTCAATCCACGTTTTGGCCTTTTGCGATGCTTCTGAAAGTACAGAAGAAATAATAACAGTGCCATCATCTTCAATCTCTATCTTTGCACCTGTTTCCTCCTGTATTTTTTTGATATTTTTCCCGCCGGGTCCAATAACCATACCAATTTTTTCCGGATTGATCTTAATATGCACAACCTTGGGCGCATATGCAGAAATGTCTACCCTTGGTTTATCAATAACCCTTGCAAGTTCCTGAAGTATCCACAACCGGCCTTCTTTAGCTTGTTTGAGAGCATCCCGCATAATTTTTTCGGTAATGCCGGCTATCTTTATGTCCATTTGCAGCGCAGTAACACCCTTCGATGTTCCGGCAACTTTAAAATCCATATCTCCGAGATGGTCTTCTGTTCCCAGGATATCTGACAGAATGCACACATCTTTCCCTTCTTTAACCAAACCCATCGCAATACCAGCAACCGGCGCAGCTACAGGGACACCAGCATCCATCATAGAAAGGGTCCCCCCGCAAACCGTGGCCATGGAGGACGACCCGTTGGATTCGGTAATATCAGAAACAATTCGGATGGTATAGGGAAAGCTATTTAACGGCGGGAGCACCGCCTCTAATGCTCGTTCAGCCAACGCACCATGCCCGATCTCCCGCCTGCCTGGCCCGCGTAATGGTTTTACCTCGCCGACACAAAAAGGAGGAAAGTTATAGTCCAGCATAAATTTCTTTGAATATTCCTCCTCAAGCGTATCCACTCTTTGTTCATCCATCGTGGTGCCCAGCGTCGTTACCACAATAGCCTGGGTCTCACCCCGGGTAAATAATGCAGAACCATGAGTCCTTGGTAATATCCCTACTTCACAAGTAATTGGCCTGATATCTTCCAGTCCGCGCCCATCCGGTCTCTTTCCCTCTTGTACAATTTGGTCACGAACTGCAATAGTCTCAATTCTTTCAAAGATCGTCTTGATTGTTTTTTTTGCAGGAGCGCCGTCTTTATCTATGCAATATTCATTGATAATCTGATTAAGTATTTCATTTAATGCACGTTTCCGCGCATCTTTTCCCGGCGTTTGATTTTTTTCTAATATCTCTGAGTAATATTTCTCTTTTATTTCATCCAGGAGAGCCATATCGAGTTTTAATGGTGGGACATGCTGCTTTTCTTTTCCACATTTGGCCAACAACTCCTTTTGGAGCCAGACTATTTCTTTTATGAATGCATGCCCAAACATAATAGCATCAACCATCTGTTCTTCGGGAACCTCCTTGCCGGATGCCTCGACCATCGTAACCGCTTCTTCTGTCCCGGAAACAACGAGATCCATGCTACTCATGGCAAGCTCAGTATGGGTGGGATTAACGACAAACTCTCCATTGATTTGGCCTACCCTTACAGAGCCTGTAGGCCCTTCGAAAGGTATGCTAGAGACAGATAACGCTGCAGATGCACCTATCATAGCAAGAATATCGGGATCATTTTCTTTATCTGCGGAAAGGACCATAGACATGATCTGAACTTCGCGAAGATATGTTTCTGGAAAGAGGGGTCTCACCGGACGATCTATTAACCGCATGGTTAATATTTCCTTTAAGGTTGGTCTGCCTTCTCTCTTGAAAAAACCACCGGGGAATTTACCCGCTGCATACGTTTTTTCTCTGTAGTCAACGGTAAGGGGGAAAAAATCTGCTTCTTCATTATCTTCTGGCGCAGATACCGCTGTAGCCAATACCATCGTATCTCCATATCGAACTAAAGCTGCACCATCCGCTTGCTTTGCTATTTTACCTGTTTCTATACTAAGAATCTTTTTGCCGATCAACTTCTCCACTTTACAATACGTCATGTGTTCCCTCCTACTTTTTCATTTATTATATCTTGTTTTTGACCAGCAAAAGATATGAATAACTTAAATTTTTTATACATTTTTGAATAGGTCTACAGGTTCCTCCTATAAATTTTGCTTTACTTCCTGATACCAAGTTTGGCAATAAGCTTTTTATATCTTTCGTTGTCATTGTTTGATAAATATTTCAGCAAGGCCGACCTGTGCCCAACCATCTGGAGCAGCCCCCTGCGAGACGCGTGGTCTTTTTTATGTCCCTTTAAATGATCGCTTAAATGATTAATTCGCTCCGTTAACAACGCCACCTGTACCTCCGGAGACCCTGTGTCACTTTCATGAACCCTAAGATCATGAATAATCCTCTGTTTTACTTCTTTACTTATCATTACACCAATTCCTTACATAAAATAAAGTATTCAAAACACTCTTGTCACTCGTGTAGCCCTTAAAATCTCATTAATACGTTTATAGGACTATTAATATAGCAAAGCAGTGCCTTCCTTTGCAACAAAAAAATTCATCAAACTGTTCTGAATCTGCGTAAACTATGGGGTCTTTTAACCGACAGCCATATTTTGTTCAGGGCGAAGCTGCATAAGAGCGAGTATTCCCTGATATTCGCGCAGATCATGATATCTTCTCTTCTACAAGCTTAAGCAATGCCTCTCCTTCGTCCTTGCTATGAGAAAACAATGCCATGCAGAGTATGTTCGCTTTTAGCAAGCACGAGGTATAGCGTAACGCCTTATCCTGAAAGGTACTAATCATTCCTTCCGCATATTCTTTTTCTCCCCACGACCTCCATAATTTCACCACATCGTCCAAAGCACGCCTTGCTGTCTCTGCGTCAGGATACCGTACAAGCATAAGCTTCAAGGGTTCTGTTTTGGGGTTGGGTCTATATTCGGCGATAACGGCATCTGTTTTTTCGCTTAAATGAAACACATTCTCTTCAATAAAATTGTCTGAAATATATATATTATCCAGGATAATCTTTTTATGGAAGAATTTTGGGCTTGCCTGAATCAGATAATGTTCAGGAAGATAATCCATTATCGTTGGCAACGACATCTTTTTATAAGGCATTACATTGACAATGGATTTACCCACAAAAGTCACTTCCTCAGGCAAAACATCCCCTTCCCTGGGCTCAATTTTTATAAAGTATGTATCATCCCAGAGGTAGAGGTAGTTTTGAAATAGTGCACTTCCATCACCAAGCTTGATGTCAGTACCTGCCCGATCTTTACTGAAAACCCCAAAAGCATCTTCCGGGCTGCCGAACTCCCAGATATCGACAAGCAGTTTTTCCCCCGTTTCTTTTTGATATTCAGCATTGGAAACACGGATAAAAGAATAGGACAAATACGGTTCTGCACCTCCATCAATATATTCGTAGAGTTTCTCCTTTCCTTCGTAAACATTAGGACCGGAAACCCTTTTCCACTCCCCAATGGCTTCAGGAAGAAGAGTATTTGTTTTAGTTAAAAACTCCTTCTGGCTCCTTATTTTTGTTTGAGGCTGCATTCCCTCCACAACAATGGCTGCAGTCCCCAAAACAGGACACACCTTTTCACAAAAGCCGCAACCTATACAAACATCCTCCCGTACAAAAGGTCTGCGTATCTCCCGGTGTTGCGCATCCACATAAGTATTGAAATGGATGGCCTTTGTAGGTACCGGACACACCTCTTCACATACACCACAATTGAAGTCCTGCCATCGTTTTTCCAACTCGGGTAACCGTGCATAGCCCACCCAGGGAATGCACCGGTTATGATCGATCCGTGCCTTTCCCAATGCAACTTCACGCTTTTCTTCCAGGTCTAAACGCCTGATTGCACCTGATGGGCAGACACGCGTACAGAGCACGCAACCATAATCACAATAGCCGAGCCTGGGAATGAGTTTTGGTGTCCATAAGCCTTCGATACCCGCCTCTAATAATGCAGGATGCAATCCATTCGTCTTGCAAACCTTCATACACTCACCACAGCGTATGCAGAGCGCAAGAAACACCTCTTCATCCACAGCACCCGGAGGACGGATAATAGATGTCTTTCCCTTATTAACACTTTTTGTATAGTTTAATTTTAACACAGGAGCCATCACAGCACTGGCTAAACCGGTCACAAGAAATGCCCTTTTGGAGAGGTCTACTGTATATCTTTGCTCAGCAGGTTGTTTGGTGCGAAAGGTAATACTGTCTTCCGGACATACCTTCTGGCAGGTCATACACAAGATGCACTCCCCCTCCTTCGTACCCCGTCCATCGCTGCTGATTGCGCCCATACCACACTTCTCAACACATAGACCACAACTTGTGCATGAGGATGAAACGTTCCTCTTAAACAATGTCCAGTCAGAAAAGAGCGCAAGGATGGCCCCCATAGGGCATATATTTCTGCACCAATAACGCCGGAAAACCATGCCAAAAGAGATCAATACGACAAACGCAGAGAGAAGAATCCCGTGCGCCCTGAAGAAAGGCGCATAGTGGGCAAAAAGTACATACTGGATAAACTTATGGACGAAGGCAAAAAAATACCCGACAAGAGGTATGGCGCTGAAATAGCCAAAAAACCCGTCAATAAGACGGATAATATACGGGTGAATACTTATAGCGTATGCATTGGTAGCTATGGATAATGGGTCAAACCACCCAACACACTGCTGGGTAAACAGCAAACTGACCAGAAGAAAGGCGAGGAGATAATACTTGAACTTGCGGCCGTCATACAAATGCTTCTGGGATTTCCTCCTGAAACTGATAAAGCACCGGTCGGTAATATCTATTGTTGTTCCAAGCGGACAAATCCATGCACAAAAGAAACGTCCAAAAGGGATCGCTAGCAGCACTACTATAACGGCAGGCCAATACTTTACGATAAATGTCTTTGCAGCCGCCATTGTCCCTATGGCAGAAAGTGGACTCATGCGAAGAAATATATTGGCTGAATGGTCTCTTTCTGTTAGGGGGTCTAAAAAGAGAAGCAGGTAAAGGAAGCTGGAAAAGAAGAGATATTGAACTATCCTGCGTGCATAGTAAGGCCATTCGTTCTTATTGTGTTTGCACTGCATAGAACATTGAATGAAATCAGAAATGAAACATTACTATAAATATAGGAAAGGCTTCTTTTTTGCACAAGTTTTTGTTCATTGAATACCACTAAATCCGAAGCATAAAGTCAGAAATTCGAAACAATTTCAAAATTATTATAGTAAAAATCCTTTCTTTTATCCAGAGACAAAAAAATATAGTGGTACTTTTTCAAATTTCCTCAATCTTAATAAATAATCAATAGGTAAACAACATACCAGGGCATCTGTATTTTCAACGTAAAACTTATGAGGATAAGACATTAAAAAAATTAGACTTGACAATAAAACCATGTTATGTAAAATCTGTACTATATTACTTTGCAAAATTCTTAACAGCTGGATATGTCTATCCCCATTAATAATAAAAAAACCAGCCTTTATTGGGTATTTTATTACTTTAGGTACTGTTATAAATAAGGGGGTTCTTAGGGTTCGATATTAAATTCATAGATGTTGATATATTGCCCTGAAACCGTTGGTTTTAGGGTTTTTTTTTGCCCACAAAATTTGGCGGAGGTGTAGTTCATGATTATTGTAATGAAGGCCGCATCTACAAAAAAGGATATCAATCATGTCCTTGAAAGCATAGAAAAGGCCGGCTTAAAGGGGGTTGTATTGCAGGGAACGAATCGAAACGTAATTGCGGTTATTGGGGATGAACGGGTATTACCCGCCGATTTTTGGGACGTTTTGCCCGGCGTGGAAAAGTCCGTCCCTATTCTTGCACCGTATAAACTAGCCAGTAAGGAAGGAAAAGATTTCAAAACCATCATCCATCTTTCGAATGGGAAAAAAATTGGCGGGGAAGAGATTGCAGTTATTGCAGGACCGTGCGCTATAGAAAGCAAAGAACAAATTATTGAAATCTCTAAAAGGGTCAGAGATGCGGGTGCAACTGCACTACGGGGCGGGGCATTCAAACCCCGGAGTAACCCATATACCTTCCAGGGTCTTATGGAAGAAGGTCTCGTTCATCTGGCACATGCCCGTGAGGCATCGGGACTGCCCATTGTAACAGAAGTACTCACCCCGGAACACGTAAAATTGGTGAGCAAATATTCTGACATATTACAAATCGGAACCCGCAACATGCAGAATTTTTTACTCCTGCGCGCGGTGGGTGAGTCGGGTAAACCCGTAATTTTAAAGCGGGGTATGTCCGCTACTATTGAAGAGTTTCTCCTGGCTGCAGAATATATCCTGGCGCAAAACAATCCCAATGTCATTCTGTGCGAAAGGGGTATTCGGACATTTGAGACCTTTACCCGTTTTACCTTGTCTCTGAGTATTGTGCCACAACTTAAGGAGATGACGCATCTGCCCGTCATTGTGGACCCCAGTCATGGAACAGGGAAGAGAAGTCTTGTTAATCCCATGTCCAAGGGCTCTGTGGCAGTAGGTGCGGACGGCTTGTTAATTGAGACCCACCCTGACCCTGAAAAGTCTTTCGTAGACGGGCCACAAACGATTAACCTTGAGGCATTTGAAGAACTTATGCAGGAACTAAAGCCTGTAGCTGAAGCTGTTGGCAGGAAAATATGAACTGTGAGAAGAAAAGACAAGGAAATAACCGATAAGAGCGAAATCGAGGATATTCTTTTAACGGCCATGGTGGGCAGGTTAGGGACATGCGCCAACGGAATTCCCTATATTACACCTATGAATTTTACCTACGACAAAGAAACCTCCAAAATATTCCTCCATTGTGCGAATGAAGGAAGAAAGCTGGAAAATATAAAAAATAGTCCGAATGTCTGTTTTGAGGTGGAAGAAGTTAAAGAGGTAATTGTAAAGCAGCCTACCTGTGCATCCTCTGTCGCTTACAGGTCGGTTATTATGTTTGGCATTATAAAAACACTTTCCGATCTCAATGCAAAGAACTATGCCCTCCTGAAACTTGCTGACAAATATGCACCTCAAAATCCCAAAGCCCCTTTTAGTGATGCAATGCTGAATAGGACACATGTACTCGAAATAGAAATCAGGGAAATAACAGCGAAAAGAAGCCCCGTTAAACCAGCTGTTACAGACCCATCAAAAAAGTAACGTAGTTAATTACCATAGATTTTTCTGATTCTCTGCGTCAAAAAACGCAAGATTTTAGAATAACAAAAGCACGAAAGGACTTTGACATAATTTATGGAGATCACGGCATCAAAGAGATTACAGTCTATTGGCGCTTATGCCTTTGCAGAAGTGGATAAAGAAGTTGAAAAATTAAAAACCATGGGAATTACCCCGATTGATTTTGGCGTTGGTGACCCTACCGCGCCGACACCTGATATTGTGCGCAAGGCAACACAAGAGGGAATAACACTCAGAAAATCTTCAGGTTACCCGAGCTATATTGGTGCGCCTGAATTCCGGCAGTCAATCGCCCAGTGGATTCAGAAAAGGTTTGGCATACAATTGGATCCGGCTACGGAGATTTCATCCACCATCGGTTCAAAAGAGGCGGTATTCAATTTTCCGGAGGGAATCGTTAATCCTGGTGATTATGTAATCATCCCTTCCCCGGGATACCCCCCTTACACGCGAGGTACGTTATTCGCCGAAGGGATTCCTTATTACATACCCCTTTTAGCAGAAAATAAATTTTTGATGGACCCATTACCCATTCCGGAGGAGGTTCGCAATAAGGCAAAGATTATGTGGATTAACTATCCGAATAGTCCCACAGGTGCCGTAGCGTCATTATCATACCTGAAAGAAGTCGTGGAATTTGGTAAAAAATATAACATCATCATCGCCTCGGACGAGGCCTACAGCGAGATTTATTTTAACGATCCCCCTCACAGCATCCTGGAAATCACAAAAGAAGGTGTCATTGTCTTCAATTCCTTCTCCAAGAGGAGTGCCATGACGTGCTACCGGGTTGGATGGGTTGCGGGGGATAAACAAATTATTGATATATTTAAAAAGGTAAAGACAAATATTGATTCGGGTACGGCCACGTTTATCCAGGACGGGGCAATTGCCGCCCTCAGCGACGAGACACATGTCGAAAAGATGAGAGCTGAATACAGGGTCAAAAGGGATTTATTGGTGGACGCATTTAAGGATATCAAACTACCCGATTGCACCCCGGAGGCAACAATTTATCTCTGGCAAAAGGTGCCGTCTGGCATGACATCTGTCGACTTTGCCAGGAAACTCCTTTCACCCGATATTGCCATTGTAACAACTCCGGGCGCCTGGATTAGCGACAAAACAGACAGCGGTCTGAATCCCGGTGAAGGTTATGTACGATTTGCCCTCGTCCCCAGCATCGAGGATACCAGGGAAGCCGCTCATCGAATCAAAAAAATATTGCCAAAGATTTTATAAAGGGAAAGCAACCACAGATTTCTCAGATTACACAGATATCTGTGGATTAAATAATAAAGGTATTGTTTTATGAAAAAGCGATTGTTTAGCGGGATTCAACCCAGCGGAGACGTACACATCGGCAACTACCTGGGCGCTATCAAGAACTGGGTGCGGATGATTGATCAGTACGACTGCATCTTCTGCATCGTGGATTATCATGCAATTACCATTGAATATAACCCGGGTGATATGCAAAAGCGCATTCTCAATGCGGCAGCCGTTAACATTGCCGCCGGGCTTGATCCTGAACGGTGCATTATCTTTGTTCAATCCTACGTACCTGAACATACGGAACTCGCATGGATACTCAATACGGTCACTCCCATGGGTCATCTGGAACGCATGACCCAATTCAAAGACAAGTCGAAACAACACAGGGAAAACATCAATGCAGGGTTATTTACCTATCCTGTTTTGCAGGCTGCGGATATCCTGATCTACAGAGGTGAAGCCGTACCCGTGGGCGAGGACCAGGTACAGCATATCGAACTTGCCAGGGAGATTGCCAGAAAGTTTAATATGAGATATGGAGAAACATTCCCGGAACCGAACGAAGTCCTTTCTGATGCCCCACGGATTATGGGACTCGACGGCAAGACGAAGATGAGCAAGAGTCTGGGGAATTATATCTCACTCGTGGAAACACCTGAATCCATCTGGAAGAAACTATCAACGGCGGTAACTGATGAGAACAGGAAGAGGCGCACCGATCCCGGCAATCCGGACATCTGCAACCTCTTCACCTTGCATAAGCATTTCTCCAGAAAAGACCAGATTGACCGTATCAATGTGGTATGCCGGTCTGCCGAAATCGGTTGCATCGAATGCAAAAAGATCCTGTCAGATAATATCGTTGAGGCGTTGGCTCCCATCCGCATGAGGTACGAGCAATTGATTAGTGACCCAGAGTATCTCTTAAGCCTTTTACATGCCGGTGCAAAGAAGTGCAAGGATATGGCAGAAGATACCATGCTTGAAGTAAAAAAGAAAATGGGGTTGATGTAGTTAATTAGGCCTAAAGGCAACTTGTATTTGGCCACCACCCTGTCTCCCCCCGTAAACTGGGGGATATGGGGGGTGTTTGAAATTCCTGAATAATTAATTAGGCCTTCGCGACTTTTCTTCAATGTAGAGCGAAGAGGCTCTTCGCTTTACAACCACAGATTTGAAGTTCCTTAACGTTAAAATAGACTAACCACGGAGGCCACAGAGAAATACTAAAATAATCCGAAACTCGATATTCGGATTTGGGATTTTTACACTTTTTATTGAGCAGCTCAGTTATTCTCAGGTCATTAAACATCTGGTTGCAGCTCTGCTGCGCTATGCAATTATGGATTATTTCATAAAAAATATCGTATCTCTATTAAAAGAAAAAATAGACCTTCCAGAAGATGAAATAAAAAGACTCATTGAAATACCACCCGACTTCAAAATGGGTGATTATGCATTTCCCTGCTACACCCTCTCCAAAATATTGAAAAAATCCCCGAACATCATCGCCACAGAACTATCGAATACATTACATGCCGTTCGCCCAATCGCAGAGATAAAGGCCATTGGTCCTTACGTGAACTTCTTTGTGGATAAAGTAACATTATCTGAGCTAGCGTTGAAAACAATCTCTGAAGAACGCGACGGATATGGCAATAAGACCTTAGGCAAAGGAAAGACGGTTGTTATCGACTTCTCTTCCCCAAACATTGCCAAGCACCTTGCCGTTCACCATCTCCGTTCCGCACTCATCGGAAATGCCATCTGCAATATCTATAAAACCCTTGGTTATACCTGCGTTGGGATCAATCACCTTGGCGATTGGGGCACGCAATTTGGACAATTGATCGTTGCTTATAAAAAATGGGGAAACGAAAATACCCATAAATCTTACACTGTTACAGACCTGAACAACCTTTACGTAAGGTTTCATCAGGAAGCGGAAAAGAATCCTGGTTTGGAAGATGAGGCAAGGGAGTGGTTCAAGAAGCTTGAAGCTGGAGATGCTGAAGCAAAAGAACTATGGCAACACTTTAAGGACATCAGCTTGAAGGAATTTCAGAAGATCTACGACATGCTTGGGATACACTTCAATGCCTTCATTGGTGAGAGTTTTTATAATACCATGGTTGAAGCTACCGTGACGAGGATTAAGGAAAAGGGGCTCACCAAAGTCAGCGAGCAGGCACTGATTGTCGATCTGGAGCCTTACAACATGCCTCCATGCCTCCTCCGCAAAAAAGACGATACCACGCTTTACGCCACCCGCGATATTGCAGCCGCAGAATACAGGAAGAAGACCTACGACTTTGACAGGATGATTTATGTGGTTGGTTCTGAACAAAAGCTGCATTTTAACCAATTCTTCAAAGTCTTAGAGCTGATGGGTTACAACTGGACAAACCGTTGTGTACATGTGGATTTCGGTCTCATGAAATTTAAAGACGGCAAGATGTCTACCCGTAAAGGGAAAGTCGTTTTACTGGAAGACCTGCTCATTGAGGCCGTTGAACGTATCAGAAAGATCATAGAAGAAAAGAATCCTTCTTTGGAAAATAAAGAGATCGTCGCCAGGGACGTAGGCATTGGGGCCGTAATCTTCGCCGATCTGTGCACCAAACGAAACAAGGATGTGGTCTTTGACTGGGATGAGGTGTTGAATTTTGAGGGTGAAACAGGCCCTTATATCCAATACACCCACGCCCGACTCTGTAGTATCTTGCGGAAATACGGAAAGCCTGTCACAACTGATATAAAATTTGAATTATTGAAAGAAGACGAGGTCATTATCCTGACCAAGAATTTGGGGCAATTTTCCTCTATCATTATAAAGTCTGCTGAGTTTTATGAACCCTCTCTGATCTGCAATTATCTTATTGATGTTTGTGGCAGCCTGAATAGATTTTATAACGCCCATCGTGTCTTATCAGATGATGAGGAACTGACCAAGGCAAGGATATTACTGGTGGATGCCACCCGTCAGGTCATAAGGAATGGTCTTATTATCCTTGGCATAAGCACACCCGATCAGATGTGATTATAATCAATTTCATATCTCAATCCAGAGACGATTATTCATTTGCGATGAATTCGTTCAAAGCTTATATACTCATTCATATTTACGATATGAGCGGCAATGCAAAATATTTTGCACAATTCACCTATTCTCCTATAAAAGCTTTGCAAAAAACGGTGGCGATATAAAGTACTGCGCGAGAATTGAGGCGTCAGAATGTTTTAAGTTTCTTTGAAAAATTGACCGGTCGAATGCAATGCTGGAAATGTTGCCGGGGTATAACTGAGTAACGTAATAGTATAACAATTACATAGCATTAAAGATTATTGCATGTTATTTTATGATCTGATAAAGAATTAATAAATACCACACAACTATATGCCAGAGCCTTTATCAGAACAAATTATAAAAGGAATAGAGCAAGTAAACATGCTTTATTACAGGCTTGTCTTGGTTGTAGCCCCATCCGAAAAGGGTAAAACATCAGCTTTACAGGATGTTGCAAACCGGCTGGGACTGCCTTTATTAAATGTTAATGTAGAGATCTCCCGGCTTCTGCTCGATCTTACCACAAGGCAACGAGCAATTCATGTGGCAACAATTCTAAGAGATATCATTGAAAAACATAATGAAAAAACTATATTACTCGACAACATAGAACTACTCTTTGACGTATCACTTAAACAAGATACCCTTCGGCTGCTTCTGGGAATTTCCCGCAATAGAACAATCGTTGCATCATGGAATGGCAAAATTGAAATCGGATATCTTACGTATGCCGAACCAAACCACCCTGAGTACAGACGATATCCTGTTAAGGACTTTCTCGTAGTAAGTCCGGAAGAAGATTACTTACATATTCCAAATAAAATATGAGGAAAATAGAGGTATGAAATACCGTGACCTGATACATTTCGAGCCGATCGAAACGACTATCCAGCTTCGCGATGCAGGCAAAATGGAGGAAGCCAAAAAACTCGTTTCTACCTATGTTATCTCTCAAGAAATGGCTGAGAAGCTTGAAAGTATAGTCTTCCCACAGCTTCAGTTTGAACAGCCTATGGACAACAAGGGCATTCTTGTTGTGGGAAATTATGGCACAGGAAAATCACATGTAATGTCAGTTATCTCTGCAATTGCTGAACATGCTCATCTGATCTCTTTTCTTAAGAACTCACAGGTAAGTAATGCTGCTTCCGCTATTGCTGGTAAATTTAAAGTATTACGCGTGGAACTTGGATCTACAACCATGGATTTTCGGGAAATTATATGCTCACATCTGGAAGAAACCCTCTCTGGATGGGGGGTTGATTATACATTTCCACCACGCGATAAACTATCAAATCACAAAGACGCCTTCGAAGAAATGATGTCTGCATTTCATCAGAAGTATCCAGACCACGGTCTTCTTATGGTAGTAGATGAGTTTCTTGACTATCTGCGTTCACGACGGGATCACGATCTTGTCCTTGATCTGAACTTTTTACGCGAGATTGGGGAGGTATGCAAGCATTTAAAATTCCGCTTTATTGCCGGCGTACAGGAATCTATATTTGATAATCCACGCTTTTCCTTTGTATCTGACAGCGTTCGGCGTGTTAAAGATCGTTTTGAGCAAATTCTTATTGCCCGCCAGGATATTAAATATGTCGTTTCAGAACGTTTACTGAGAAAAACAGCGGAACATCTGGCAAAGATCCGTGAGTACCTTATCCCTTTCGCAAAATTCTATACCAATATGAATGAACGTATGGATGATTTTGTTCGCTTGTTTCCCATTCATCCTGACTATATCGATACTTTTGAGCGAATAAAGGCTGTAGAAAAGCGTGAGGTTTTGAAAACGCTCTCATTACTCATGAGACAACTTCTCGATGCAGACGTTCCAGAAGATAAACCTGGACTACTCTCTTACGATAGTTACTGGAATATTTTGAAGGAGAATGCATCATTCCGCTCAATACCTGAAGTTCGCGAAGTCCTGGAATGCAGCGCCAAGCTGGAAAATTTAGTAAGAACGGGCTATCCCCGCGGTAAAAATAAAGAGTTTGCATATAGAATCATTAATGGACTCAGTATTTACCGGCTGGCAGTCGGTGATATTGAATCATCTGTTGGTCTTAATGCTGAAGGACTGAGGGATACCCTTTGTCTTTTTGACCCTGTAGTAGTTGAATTAGGCGGTGATCCGGCAGACGATTTACGCGGTGAAGTAGAAACCACATTAAGGTTAATCATCAAAACGGTTAATGGTCAATTTATCTCTGCTACTGAACGAGATAATATGGGCCGACCCTGCGGACAGTTTTATTTAGATGTTCATAAAATTATTGACTACGACGCTCAAATCGATAAACGTGCAGATAGCCTCGACCTCCAGACACTCGACCGTTACTACTATGAAGCGCTCAAAAGGGTAATGGAATGCACAGATATTACGTATGTAACTGGATACCGCATCTGGCAGTACGAGCTAGAATGGCGTGAACATAAAGTAACTCGCCATGGATACCTTTTCTTTGGAGCATCAAATGAGAGATCTACCGCCGTGCCACAACGGGACTTTTACCTTTACTTCCTTCAGCCTAATGACCCTCCAAAATTCAGAGATGAAAAAAAAGCAGACGAAGTGTTCTTTAAGCTCACCGGCATAGATGAAGCCTTTCGTGAAAACCTTCGGAATTATGCGGCAAGCCTTGATCTGGCTTCTACTTCTTCAGGGCAGGCAAGATTGATCTATGAATCAAAGGCTAAAATATTTTTGGATGCTTTAATAAAATGGCTTCAGGAACATGCTACAACTGCCTTTGAAATAACTTATCAGGGAAGAACAAAACAACTGATCGAATGGATGAAGGGTGTTTCACCAGGGAAAAAACCGAACGAAGGAAATAACTACAGGGACCTTATTAATGCAGTCGCAGGAATTTGCCTGGAAAAACATTTTCAAGATCAAGCGCCAGAATATCCCTTCTTTTCTATTCTGATTACCCGCGATAATCGTGTTCAGGCAGCAGAGGATGCACTGAAATGGATTTCCGGAGGTGCAAAAACCAGGCAAGCTACCTATGTGCTCGATGCGCTGGAACTTCTTGACGGTGAAAAACTGAATCCTTATAAGTCCAGGTATGCAAACTACATTCGGGAACTCCTGAACCAGAGAGGGCAAGGTCAGGTGCTCAATAGAAGCGAGTTAATTAAAAAGGTAAACGATATTGAATACATGTCGCCAGATAAATTTCGTCTTGAACCGGAATGGGTTACTGTTTTATTAACTGCCCTTATCTATTCCGGTGATGTTGTTCTTTCTATACCGGGACGGAAGTTTGATGCAAACAATCTGTCTCAAATAATTGAAGCGCCGTTAGCGGATATCATCAACTTTAAACATATTGAAAAACCAAAAGAATGGAATATTCCTGCTCTTAAGGCATTGTTTGAACTCCTCGGACTAGCCCCTGGTATGGCACAAATGGTTACACAGGGTAAGGAGGAGCCCGTTCAGGAACTTCAGCGCCTTGCTACGGCAACAATTGAGAATATTGTTATTGTCTTACAAAACCTCCATGGGGGTATGATCTTTTGGGGTAAACCCTTATTGACAGAACCGCAAAAAGAGTCCTATACCTCTCATCTGCGTTCAACAAAGACATTTCTGGAGTCTATTCAGGCATATAATTCCCCAGGTAAAATGAAGAATTTCCGTTACGATATGGATGAAATAAAGGCACAGCAGGTTGGACTTCAGACACTACAGGAGTTGAAAAAATTACAAGAACTGATTGCAGAACTCGGTCCAATAAGTGCATATCTTTCATCTGCTGAGGCAGTATTGCCTGATGGACATTCAATAGTTACTCAAATGAAATCTGGTAGGGAATCTGTTTTTTCCAATATAGTAAACCACTACAAACAAAATCCTGTACAGGTCAGGCAACAGATAATGCAGGAATTTTTAGAACTTAAAAAGCATTACAAGACTGAATATATGATGCTCCATAAGAAAGCCCGTCTGGGTGTTAACGAGGATAAACGCAAAGCAGAATTAATACAGGATAAAAAACTGGAAAAGCTCCAGAAAATTTCAACCATTCATCTGATGCCTCGTCAGCAGCTTATAAACCTGCAAAACAGCCTTGCAGGTTTAAAGACATGCTTTGCCCTTACAGAACAAGATATCGAACACTCGCCTGTATGTCCTCATTGTAACTTTCGACCTTCCATAGAACTAATTTCAAACGATGTAAGGTTACGTTTTTCAGGCATTGAAGATGAACTTGATAATCTTTTCAACAATTGGACGCAGACCCTGCTCACAAATCTCGATGATCCAATGATACGGGAAAACGTATCACTGATAAAACCAGAGCAACAAAAACTGGTTGATAGTTTTCTCAAAAGTAAGCGGCTGCCCGATAAGATTACAGGTGAATTCATTGAAACTATCCAGGAAGTCCTTTCGGGTCTTACAAAAGTAGTCGTAAAAGCAGAAGATTTACGTGACAAACTCCTTGCAGGCGGTTCCCCGGTTACCGTCGATGAGCTAAAAAGACGTTTTGATGAATACATAACGAGTCTTACCCGGGGAAAAGAGGCAAATAAGGTCAGGATTATCATAGAATAACGGAAGATATAATTATAAAATACATCTATTGTATAGAAATTCTCATTTTACTTATGCAGGTTTTTGTGGTGGCACGGACATACTCTGTTTGTCCGTGCAGAAGATGAGCGGATTATTAAATCTCATATACTTCTTGTTCCTTAGATAAGATTGGAGGTAAAACAATATGGCAACATTAACAATCGAGTATCCAGATGAAATTTTGGTGTCGTTAAAAGAAACACAAGACGATTTTTCTGAAGAGCTGAAAATAGCAGCAGCAGTAAAGCTCTACGAGATGGGCAAGTTATCGTCTGGAAAGGCTGCCAGGCTTGCGGGTATGGACAAGATTTCTTTTTTGAAAATACTCGGTAAATATCAGGTGTCCATATCGACATTAGAAGAATTGAAAGAGGATAAAGATACATATTGATTAATAAACAAAATTGGAGGTATTTATGAAAATAATTATAGAAATAGAGAAAGATGAAGAATTTGAAAAAATAAAAAAGGCGCTAAAAGGAGAGCATATTACTGTCGTTAAAAAACAGAAAGAGAGGAAAAAGGTATTAGAATCCATTTTCAAAAAGTATCATGTAAAACTTCCTGCAAATTACAAATTCAATAGAGAAGAAATACATGCCCGATAATATTTTTGTGGATACAAACATTCTTGTATATTTTATAAGTGCAGACGAAACCAAAAAAACAAAAGCCAAAGAAGTAATTTTTTCGAGCCAAGAGGTTCATATTAGCTCTCAAGTTATAAGTGAATTTATCAGTGTTTGTTTCTCAAAGAACTTATTGGGATTAGAAGATATAACAACTTTAGTAAATGACTTGATGGAAGCACTTAGATTCTCCTCTATTGAAGAAAGCACTATAAAGAAAGCCCTCCAAATAAAGAAACATTCAAATTACTCGTATTGGGATTGCCTTATAATAGCATCTGCATTAGAAAATAACTGCTCAATACTATATACAGAAGATATGCAAGATAAACAGGTTATTGAGAATAATCTGACTATAATCAATCCTTTTAAAGCACAGGGCGTTTAAATGGGAAAGCTGCTTATTGATGATAAAGCCATCAAACAAACAGGCCCGGTAGAATGCCTTGGACTTACCTTCCCAAATGATGAAGAACGAAGGAAGTATTTTACGGAAAAACTCCGCGAGCATTTGCAGAACCCTGAGTTCAGAAAGATAGAAGGCTTTCCCATCGGCACTGATGAGGATATCCTAAAACTCTCTGACCCGCCATATTACACTGCATGTCCAAATCCATTTATCGAAGATTTTATCAAGTGTTACGGCAAACCTTATAACCCTGAAACTGATAATTACCGCCGGGAACCGTTTGCTGCTGATGTTAGCGAAGGGAAGAACGATCCTATTTACAACGCCCATTCTTACCATACAAAGGTGCCCCACAAAGCCATCATGCGATATATCCTGCATTACACAGAACCAGGGGATATTGTATTTGATGGATTTTGTGGTACGGGGATGACAGGAGTTGCCGCACAATTATGCGGGGATAAGAAGGTCATTGAATCGTTAGGGTATAAAGTGTTGGATGACAGTACTATCATCGATGAAGATGGCAAACCATTTTCTAACCTCGGCTCAAGACGTGCAGTCCTGAATGACCTTTCACCGGCAGCCACATTTATTGCATATAATTACAATACCCCTGTGGATGTTAGTGAATTTGAACGTGAAGCAAAGAGTATCCTCAAAGAGGTCGAAGATGAATGCGGCTGGATGTATGCCACAATCAAAACTAATCAAAAAGGGTATAATGATCTGGTTAACGAACTGGCCAAAAAAGTGCAAGATGCAAAAACGATAGACGATGTTCGTACAATTACCAGCACACAATCATCTATTTTTGGTCGTATAAATTATACGGTCTGGTCCGATGTCTTTATTTGTCCAGAATGTACTGGTGAAGTAATCTTTTGGAATGTGGCGGTAGATAAAGAAGCAGGTAAGGTGAGAGAAGAATTTTCCTGCCCTCATTGTAATGCAATACTTAACAAAAGAAATATGGAAAGGGCGTGGATAACACGATTTAATAAGGCAATCAATCAAGCTATTAGGCAGGTAAAACAAGTGCCTGTGCTTTTAAATTATAGTATTGCCAAGAAACGTTTTGAAAAGATACCCAATGCCTTTGATATGGCGCTTATAGAAAAAATAGAAAACAGCGATATTCCTTACTGGTTTCCCAACTATCCTATGATGTTTAAAGGATCCGAATGGGGGGATACATGGCGTGCTGGTGTACATGCAGGCATTACCCATGTGCATCACTTTTATACGAAAAGGAATTTGTGGGTGTTGGGTGCACTTATTGCTCTAATTATAAAAATTGAAAATCAGAGATTAAAAGAATCATTATTTTTTGGTTTTAATAACGTTCAACAGCGTCATTGTATAATGAATACTTTTCGTTTTAACGTTTCTTTCCCCTCCAATATAACTTCTGGTACTCTTTATACCTAAATTCTGCAAATGATTTTTGCGTAGCAAAAATCGGCCTTCCATAATACCCTTGCTACGCAAAAATCAATAATAAACTTCAATATTTGGCGGTTTGCGGAGTTACCCAGTTGCTTTATAGACGAAAAGAACC
>JAUQXU010000291.1 GCA_030837935.1 Candidatus Brocadia sp. | reverse complement strand
ACAACTGCCAGTGACCCGAATCAACTGCTGCTTTTTGGTTCCTTGTGGCGGTACCCATATCGATACCATGAGCAATACAGTGGCTATAAGCAATTATGAGTGAAGGACCATCATAAGCTTCGGCTTCAACAATGGCTCTTACTGTGTGAGCATCGTTGGCACCCATGGCAATTTTAGCTACATAAACATTTCCATAACTCATTGCCATAAGAGCGAGATCTTTTTTAGCTCCGGGTTTACCACCTGCTGCAAATTTTGCAACAGCAGCTCTTGGTGTTGATTTCGACATCTGACCACCGGTGTTTGAGTAAACTTCTGTGTCTAAAACAAGAACATTCACATTTTTGCCTGAAGCAAGAACATGATCGAGTCCACCGTAACCGATGTCATATGCCCATCCGTCACCACCCATGATCCAAACCGATTTTTTAACAAGGTAATCGACCAGGCTTAGAAGGTTGATGGCATCAAATTTTACATCTTCATCTTTGGTGCTTTTTTCGATTTCTGTCAGTTTCACTTTAAGTTCTTCAACTCTTAGTCTCTGATCTCTGATGTCAGCTTCACTTTTTTGTTCAGCGTTGAGGATATCGAATGCAAGTCTGTCGCCGATTTTGTCACCAAGTTTAATAACAAGTATTCTCGCTTGTTCGTTGAACTGATCGATGGAAAGTTTAAATCCAAATCCAAATTCAGCATTATCTTCGAAAAGTGAGTTTGACCATGCGGGACCGCGACCATCTTTGTTTTTCGACCATGGTGTTGTAGGAAGGTTACCACCATAAATTGATGAACAACCTGTTGCGTTTGCAATAACTGCTCTATCACCATAAAGCTGGCTTACAAGTTTAACATAAGGAGTTTCACCACAACCCGAGCAGGCACCTGAGAACTCAAACAGAGGCTCAAGGAACTGTGAATCTTTTACAGTGTTTACTTTCAATTCGGTTCTGTCCCATTCAGGAAGATCAAGGAAGAAGTCCCAATTTACTTTTTCAGTTTCTCTTAAAGGAACCTGTGGCGCCATATTGATGGCTTTAAATCTTACTTCTCTCTTGTTTTTTGCAGGACAGAATTCAACACAAAGTCCACAGCCTGTGCAATCTTCAACAGCCACCTGGATTGTATAGAACAATCCTTCGCCGTGTTCTTTGGCTTTAAACGGTACTGATTTAAATGTTTCAGGAGCGGAATCCAGAGCAGATTTGTCGTAGATTTTAGCTCTTATTGCAGCGTGTGGGCAAATGATTGCACATTTGTTACACTGAATACAAACATCAGCATCCCAAACCGGAACTTCGAGAGCGATATTTCTTTTCTCATATTTTGTTGTACCGGTTGGGAAAGTTCCATCAATTGGCATGAGGCTTACAGGAAGATCATCACCAAAACCGGCGATAATTTTACCTGTAACATTCTTAACAAATTCAGGTGAATTTGAAGGAACAGCATCACGAATATTGAATGTTGAGGTAACTGCATTTGGTACTGCAACTTCAAAAAGATTTTCGATTGTTCTG
>JAUQXU010000290.1 GCA_030837935.1 Candidatus Brocadia sp. | reverse complement strand
AGGAATCAATAACAAGATAAAACGGCTAAAGCGTATGGCATACGGTTATCGGGACGTTAAATACTTCTTACTCAAGATTCATCAGCATTGCGGGCTTCTTGACCCTAAGCTTTCAACTTAAATACGAAAGACACGTTTTTTTATTGCATTCAGTGGAATAAAAACATATTATCGTAACGGCAATGCCGGATAGAAACGTATGCAGGCTGCATTTATACTATGGCAGCGAAAAGGGCACGTGTAAAGATGCCTGTATTGTATGGGTCTGAGACATTTGGTGAAAAACGTTATCCCCTGACTCGAAAATAAGGCGCAACAAAATAGTGTAAGTATAGATATACCAATATGATATAGCGAGAAAGCCCATTTTCATCGTTTCAGAGTGCCGCTAAAGCGGCATGATGACTAACCCTGAATCATACCGGTTTTCCAAACGTAGCTATTTTTAATAATCTCCTACACAAAAAACATGAAAAAGGAGGAAGTGAAATGTCCGATCACGGACCATACAGAAAACCTCAAGACATCCGTTTTGAAGATATACCATGGGAATCAATAAAAAAGTTTATCCCTCCGTTATTGATCATTGTCTTTGTCATTATTACGGGATACACGGCCTTCTATACAGTAAAAGCAAATGAAGAAGCGGTTATCCTGCGGTTTGGCAGATACACAAAAACGGTTGGTCCCGGACTCCATACCAAAGTCCCTTATGGCATAGACAGGATACTCAAGGCGGAAGTCAAACGGATATACAACGAGGAGTTTGGATTCCGGACGGAGCACCGTGGCTTTTCCAGCATGATTGATTACGAATATCCGGAGGCGAGAGAAGAAAAGCTAATGCTTACCGGTGACCTTAACTGTGCCGAGGTTCATTGGGTTATCCGATACAAGATAAAAGCACTGGAAGACTATCTTTTTAAAGTAAGGGAGGTTAGGGAAGCCATTCGGGGTATTTCACAAGCCGTAATGCGTACCTTAATTGGCGACCGGTCTATCGACGAGGTCTTAACCATTGGCAGGACAGAGATAGAACAGAAGGCCAAGGAAGATATTCAACGGATTTTGGATAGTTATAAGTGTGGCATTGACATTCAGACGGTACTCCTCAAGGGAGTTGATCCGCCAGAGCCAGTAAAAGATGCCTTCAATGCCGTAAACCAGGCCATTCAAATCAGGGATAAAATCATTAACGATGCAGAGGGGCAAAAAAACAAGATACTGCCTGCCGCAGAAGGGAAAAAAGAACAGGTTATTAAAGAGGCTGAAGGATACCGCATCAGACGGGTAAATGAGGCCACCGGAGATATCAGGGCATTCCTTGCTGTCTATGAAGAATATAAAAAGGCCGAAGATGTGACCCGACGCAGGCTCTTTTTGGAAACTATGGCAAAGATCATCCCCAAATGTGAAAAATTATATATCATTGACAAAGATTTAAAAGGCCTCATACCTATTCTAGGTCTCGGTGAGGAAGGAGCAAAGAAATGAAGAAGGCAACTATTGTTATTATACTCATTTCAATAGCTACCGTGTTAATTTGTTTAAAGGCATCGTTATATGTTACAGATATACGGCAACAGGCAGTTATCACACAATTTGGCAAGCCTGTTAGAACCGTTAGCGAACCAGGACTTTGTGTAAAAGCTCCTTTTATCCAGGAGGTCAGATACTTTGATAAACGGTTGCTGGATTGGAGCGGAGAAACAAGCGATATTTTGACGAGGGACAAGGAAAATATCGGCGTAGGCACATGGGCGCGTTGGAAGATCACAGACCCCTTGAAATTCTATACCTCCCTGGGAACAGAGTCGCGTGGCCAGGGTGTCTTAGATGAAGTTATCGAATCAGCGGTTAAAAATGTGGTCAGCGCATATACGTTAAAGGAAGTTTTACGAAATACAAATCGTAAACTCGAATATACGACAAAGGAATTAGAAGAGGCAGAAGATATTAAAAAGGTGTTAATTAAAATGGGCCGCGATAAAATCGTTGAAGAGATCCGGGAAATGGCTGCACGCGCATTGGAGGATCGTTACGGGATCGAATTGGTAGACGTCCGTATAAAATACATTAATTACGTGGCGGCCGTCATTCCCAAGATATATGATCGAATGCGTTCAGAACGTATCCGTATTGCCAACAAGTACGAGTCAGAGGGACGAAAAGAGGAGGCACAAATCCTGGGTTCTATGAAAAAAGAGTTGGAACGTATAGAATCAGAAGGATATCGGACAGCAGAAGAAACCAAGGGACAGGCTGATGCAGAAGCGGTAAAGATCTATGCAGAGGCATATGAAAAAGCGCCTGAATTTTATTCCTTTACAAAAACCCTGGAAACTTATGAATCGACTTTTAATAAACAGACGCATCTCATTCTCACCACGGAAGGAGACTACTTCAGGTATTTCAAGAGTTTTCTGCAAGATGTCAAATCAGCAACAGACTAGAGGATAAGCATAGCGGGCACTTTTTTACCATAACAAGAACCGGTAGCAAAAGATATGGAAGTTAAAAACCATTCCCAGAAGAAAGTTCATGAAATTAAAACACGCGTCCGTTACCAGGAGACAGATCAGATGGGGATTGTCTATTATGGCAATTTCTTTGTTTATTTCGAAATGGGTCGGACAGAATATTTGAGGAATCTTGGATTGCCATACTCAGAGTTGGAAAAGGAGCATATCTACTTCCCCGTTACCGAAGCACGATGCAGATTTCGCTCACCCGCCCACTATGATAACGTTCTCATTATACAGACCTGGGTTTCTGAATTGAAACATGCTACCGTTGAATTTAGCCACAAGGTAATCCGTGAGGATGATAGCACCCTCATTGCAGAGGGCATTTCAAAACTGGCATGTCTCAATGCAAGCCGGAAGCCTGCTCCTATGCCGGAAAAAGTAAGAAAACTCTTGCAGTAAAAAAGAATCTTTTAGTTCATCGTCTATGCTTGCATTGCATTTTAAAAAGCCTTTTCTCCAAAAATGGATGAAAAGCGCTTATTAAATAATTCAGGAGTAAAATGAAAATTCTGGGGGCCGTATACTTCAACACAATACGTAGCACAAACCGCCCCTATTTTTGCGGCATGTACAATATCTTTTTTTGATGCTACAAGCCCTTTAATCAATCCTGCCCGGTAAGCATCACCCGCCCCGGTAGGATCATTCACCTGTTGCGCTTTGGCAACGGGAATATTACTGCTTCTTATCTTGTTGTTGTCCTTGTGCATGACCACAGAACCGAACTCCCCTTTTGTTATGATAAGTGTCTCTGTCCTCTCCAAGATGTCCTCAACTGTCATGGAGGTTTTTTCCTGGGTTAATTGCAGTTCATAATCATTGCAGATAAATATCTTTGACCCGTGTATCATCTCCGTCAGCAGTTCTTTCGTCCACGAAGGAAGGGATTGTCCCGGATCAAAAATGTAATCGATCCCCTTCTTTTTGTATATCGTGGAAAAATTAACCATATCGCCCAAATTTCCTGGCGCAACGATGGCAAGCGTCTTTTCACGCGCAACAGAATCGAAATCAAAGTCGGAACTAAATTTCATTGCACCAGGATTAAATGCTGTTATCTGATTGTCCGACTGGTCAGTGGTTATATATGCACCTGCAGTTAGTTCGTCACGTATGACCTTAATATGTTTTGTGGAAATGTTGCGCTGTGTTAACCAATTTCTGTAAGGTTCAAAATCACGTCCTGCCGTAGCAATAATGGTTGGACTTTCTCCCAGCAATGCAATGGCATAGGCAATATTGCCTGCAGTACCTCCAAAATTCTCCATTACCCCATTTATCATGAAGCATACATTAAGCATATGTATCTTATCGGGAAGTATATGGTCAGAAAACTTTCCCGGAAAATTCATAATCCTGTCATAGGCCAATGACCCCGAAACAAGAATGTTCATGTCGTCTCCTTTTAGACTTATTAATTCCTGCGAAGAAAAAGATATTAGGTTAGAACGTTTTAAACGCCGTATCAAATCTGTCGAAGGAAGCCTTGGTATAAAATCCACAAGGACAGACCTTCGTCATGCCAGCATACGCGTAACAGCCCTTAGTCCAGAGATTTCGCACAGCGGAAGCCAATAGTGTCATTTTTGTAAGTTGGTTCATCATAATCCCGGTTTGCGCAACGGATGTGGACAACACCAGACCCATTCCATGAGCCGCCCCGCAATACCTTGCAGGCGCTCAGCGCCTTGCCTGTTGCGGAGGGTTTTAATTCATAAATGGAAATACCCACCTCTTCCGGCCTCCCAAAATAGGGGTTTTCTTCCGCCATAGTGGGTCCATGTGGATTTTTGTCCGGGGCATGGCGATAATACTGACTGTCGTACCAATCGGCCGTCCATTCCCACACATTTCCAGCCATATCAAAACATCCGTAAGCACTTTGACCTTGTGGGTATTTCGTAACAGGTGTTGGCTTTTCAATCTTGGCCTCAGCGCAGTTTAACCTCGTTTTATCAAACTCATTGCCCCACGGATATATCCTGCCGTCGGCACCACGGGCTGCTTTTTCCCATTCTGCCTCTGTAGGCAGTCGCTTCCCTGCCCATGTAGCAAATGCCTCTGCCTCATACCACGAGATGTTTGTAACCGGGAAATCTGGCTCACCGTGAAAAACACCATCGAGATCCTTACCTTCCAATGGATTTGACTGTGTGATATATTGCCATCCCGCATCAGACCAAATGACCCTTTGCGTATAACCACCCGACTCGATGAATTGCTTGTACTGGACGTTGGTAACAGGGTATTTGTCAATGAGGTAGGCGCTTAAATAAACCTCCCTTTGTGGAATCTCATTTTCCAGACGTTCGACTTCAATGTTTCGGTCAAGTTCTAATAATCTGTCGATGTCCTGTTTTGTACTCCCCATCAGAAATGGACCTTCAGGGATAATAACCATGCCTTCAGAACTATTGTATCTTTCTTCTTTTGTTTTAATCATATCGTTAAAAGTTTATCATAGAATCTTTGAATGTCAAAATGGTTTCTCTTATTTCTGATTGATTCGGGAAATAAAAATCAGTATCATTCCTGAAATACCATGTATACAATACTGCAAAAATATTTTGGTTACACAAGTTTTTACCCGCTTCAGGAAGATATTATTAAGGAGGTGCTGGAGCAAAGGGATGTCTTTGTCCTTATGCCTACAGGCGGTGGCAAGTCTTTGTGCTATCAACTGCCTGCCCTCCTCTTCGACGGCATTACAGTTGTTATCTCCCCTTTAATAGCCTTAATGAAGGATCAGGTGGATGGATTGCTGGCTAATGGCATTCCAGCAACGTTTATTAACAGTTCGTTGGGTTATGGCGAAATTGATGCCAGAAGGCAGAGTTTGTCAGACAAGGAAACAAAGATACTGTATATTGCACCTGAACGACTGGTTATGCCTGAGTTTTTACAATTTTTACAAGGATTAAAGGTATCTCTGCTTGCTATTGACGAATCGCATTGTATTTCCGAATGGGGTCACGATTTCAGGCCTGAATACCGCCAGTTAAGGCTGTTAAAAGAGAAATTCCCGAAAGTACCCATTATGGCCTTAACGGCCACCGCCACCCCTGTTGTTCAGGAAGATATTATTACACAGTTGGATTTATCAGATTGTAAGGTCTTCAAGGCGAGTTTTAATCGGAAAAACTTGTATTACCAGATTAAATCCAAGAACGATCCATACCATCAAATACTCCAATATCTGGAAGGCCGAAAGAAAGATTCAGGGATTATCTATTGCCAAAGCCGTAAAACCGTGGAAAGTCTTGCATCGAGCCTGCACGCGTCCGGATACCGGGCATTGTCATACCATGCAGGCCTGACGGCCGAAGCCAGAACGGAAAACCAGGAGAGGTTCATCCGTGATGACGTCGAGATTATCGTAGCAACGATTGCATTTGGTATGGGTATCGATAAACCAAATGTGCGTTATGTGATCCATTATGATTTACCGAAGAGTATTGAAGGATATTAT
>JAUQXU010000289.1 GCA_030837935.1 Candidatus Brocadia sp. | reverse complement strand
CCTTTCACACAAGAATCCCTTTGTTTTCGCCATATTTTACCCTATCTCTCGGTATTATTCAACGCTCTTCATTACCTATTTCCACCTGCTTTGCCTTATTCCACTTGGCTTTGGGGTGTTTCCGTTCAAACACTAATTACTTACGATAAGGTCAATTAGTTTACGAACTTTATTATATGCCCAAATAGCCGCATAATAAGTCATCTGGAAGAGTATTATATGTACTAAGAGCTAGCCGTAAAACAAGACGGCTATTAGTACGGCTAATTCATGTAGCATTATTACATAAAGGAGTGTTATGGGACACCTATTTCTTCCTTCGCAGCAAAGAATAAAGGGGCCTTGGCTAATTGATCAAAAAGCTCTTGAAAAGCTCGATTGCTTGTTGGAATCTATTCATCAAAAATTAGTGCAAGTTGCCAATACTGATAATGCAAAAGAAGGCAATACAAACCAGAAAAAACTTGATGTTCCTAAAAATGCCATGCTAATTGCTAAAAATAAAAGTCGTATAGAAGATTCAACATTGCTTGGTATCTTAAGAGATCCAAAAGCTAAAGATTTTGATCCTTTAGAGCTTAATATTAAAATTGGCTATAGATATCTAGGGCCTTCATTTTTGCTTTCTGTTGATAGCAAATATGATGGAGAACTCGAATATTCGGTAGAATGCAAAAACGATCAAATTAGAGACGAAATTAATTATAATATAGATGCTTGGGTGGAGGAATTGAAACCCAATAAATTCCTTCAATTTTGGTCGAATTGGCTGCCGTATCTTCTTTGTCCAATAATTCTTACTGGTATTACCATAATGTCGCTTGTTCTTTTCAAGATGCCGAAAGATATTAATAAAGAAAGTCTTAAAAGCCAAGCATATAAATTGCTTCAGGCTGGAATCAATGAACAAAACCATAACGAGGCTATTGAAATTTTGCTAAAACTACAAACAAATATTTCGACAGATAACAAATCAGCTAAGCCTATTTTGCGAATAAATGCATTAAAAGTACTCATAATATTTCTGGCTTGCATAATTATGCTATCTATTGTGCCCAAAACGTCACTTGGGATAGGGAAAGGCAAACGAATAGTTGCATTTTATAAGTTCTGGATTAAATTCATAGTAATAACGATTCCATCACTTATTATTCTTCCTAAATTAATAGATATTGTCAATAGATTTATTTATGGGTAAGCACTCCAATTAAGATGAGAATATTTTCAAAGCTAATTTATATATTGCCTATATTCACTTGAGAATACCACATGTTAAGAAATGCTAACAAAAGCTTGAACCGTTGACCGCAAATGGTTCCCGCTACTTGCGCAGCCCGGTAGGGTAGGCACCGCCTACCAATAATTGAACAATCGGGGTGGATTCTGCATGAAGGATTGGACTGAAATGGTTTTGGCCAATAATCGGTAAAGGCAAACATAGGGTCTTCGCATTCCAATTGAAAAGCTTCGCGTAATAGATACAATTGAGCACCATGTCACGACCATTACGATTGGAATGTGAGGGGCTTTTTACCATATCACATCAAGATGCAATCTGATGGAGAAATTCCTCAGTTGTAAGTGAACCATTAAAGCGAGCGGATGTTTTTACAGACAGCAAACAGCAGAAAATAAAATGAAGAGAACGAAGCAGCCTACCAACATGCCGCACAGTCCAGACAAATGGATTAATGAAATAGCGGAAGCATATTATGATGCGTACGAAGCGAAACCATTCGGCATCTTTGTGGGCCAGAAAATTACAGACAAAGACTTGTTCCATATCACACCTTCTATATGCCTGAAATTTCGTGGGATTGAAAGAACGGAAGTTAACGTGGATAGGGCAACAGAAGCGATGCTTAGCAGTTATGCAGCCACAGCAGACCAGGATGAAGACATATTTGCTAATCCTCATCTTGCTTTTAGCTTTGGATATTTGGCGAGCCATTATGGGATGGGATTACTTACAGAAGATGAAGTAAGAGAGATAATGGTTTATCTGGAAGATAACCGCATTGAATTGAAAAAAGCCATCGAAAAGAAGATTAAAAAGAAAAAGGACTAACAACACTGCAGCGGATCGACTTTAGAGTGGGCGATTGCTGAGTTCGATAGCTGAAATACTCATTTTTTCCTCAAGCATATCTATAAATCCCCCCCTTGAATCACCTCTGGATTTTAATTTGTCATTTTGCGTTTTGATTTTTAAACTTTGCATTTATAATAACTTTTATAGGCACAGCAGGTGGCTTTCGATGATGTCGAACAGGTTAAAACTTGCTATAGTTAACGTCTTAAATAAGTATACATGAATTGTCATTGCAAGCGCCAGCGAAGCAATCTATTACGGGGATTGCTTTTTCGCTCCGCTCCTCGCAATGACGACTTATTTTTGTCCTTTATTATAAGCGATTATTGAAAGATGACAGGGTAGCTGATTTCAGGATTTATTTCTTCAACAATATCAGAAAGAAGGTTGTAAGATGATGAGAAACTTGTCTCGCAGTCGTGTATCTCATGTAGGTAACGTTCTTTGCCGTATAGCGATTTTTTCTTTTTTTCTTTCAACGATACCATTAATGGCGACGCCTTTTTTCGCAGAACAAGGCAATACGGGCAAGCCCTTAAAGAAAAAAGTAACCCTGGAAGTTCAAAAACTTAAGATGCCTTTTATAGCCAATAATGGTCAGATTGATAAAAGGGTACTTTTTTATGCACCGACCTTTAGAGGAACGGTGTTTGTGAAAAAGAATGGGGAGATCGTCTATTCATTGCCGGAAGGCAGGCACGGAAGCGAGGGGACAAAGGATCGGGAGGGGAAGCCAACACAAAATCACCTCATGCAGGATGCAAGGGGTATTGCCCTTAAAGAACAACTCGTGGGCAGCAAGATTGATGAAATCAGGGGCGGGGCGAAATCCGTAGCCACCGTGAATTTCTTTACAGGAAATGACCCGTCAAAATGGCGGAGCAATATATCAACGTATGAGATTGTTGAAATGGGAGAGGTGTATGAGGGGATAGCCTTAAGGCTGAAGGCGTATGGAAACAACGTAGAAAAACTCTTTACGGTAAAACCAGACGCAAACCATGAGACGATAAGGATCAGACTGGAGGGCGCACAGGATTTAACGGTAAACACGGCAGGCGAGCTTGTAGCAGAGACGGAACTTGGCGCCGTGAAATTCACAAGACCCGTAGCATACCAGGAGATTGAAGGAAAGCGGGTGGAAATAGAATGCAAATATGTGATTTCTGATTGCGGAATTCAGGGGACAGGAGACGGGAGTTTGAAGTCAGAAGCCGAGAGTCAGAACAACGGCAAAACCTTCACAAATTCAAAATCCGAAGTCCATAATCCGAAATCGGAATACGGTTTCAAGGTAGCAGGTTATGACAGGACAAAGGACCTCATTATCGATCCCCTTCTTGCATCTACATACCTGGGCGGGCCTTATGAGGATCGTGGCAGATCAATTGCCGTTGATGCAGATGGAAACGTCTTTGTGGCCGGCGAAACCCTGTCGTCAGAATTTCCATCGACACCAGGCGCCTATCGTACGTCTCGCAAAGGCAATACCGACGTTTTTGTGTCAAAGTTTAACCATGGGCTGACGAAGCTGCTGGCGTCCACGTTCCTGGGCGGGTCTCTCAATCACGAACGTACCTGTTCAATTGCCACTGACGCTGGAGGAAACGTCTATGTGGCAGGATCTACGTATTCAAAAGACTTTCCCACAACGCGAGGCTCTTATGATGGGGCTAGCAACGGACGTTGGGAGGTCTTTGTATCGAAGCTCAACAATGGGCTAACGAACCTGCTGGCATCCACGTTCTTGGGTGGAAATTCTGACGAGAATGGCTATTCAATTGCCATCGATGCAGATGGAAACGTCTATCTGACCGGCGAAACCTTATCGTCTGACTTTCCTACGACACCTGGCGCTTATGATACCTCTTACAACGGTGGTTATTATGATGCCTTTGTGTCGAAGTTCAACAGTGGGCTGACGAGCTTACTGGCATCAACGTTCCTGGGTGGTGGTTCCGGTGATTATGGCAGAGCGATTACCGTCGATGGCGTTGGAAACATCTTTGTTACCGGCAATACCTGGCCAAAAGACTTTCCTACGACACCCGGTGCTTATAATACCTCTTACAACGGTGGTAATGATGATGTCTTTGTATCGAAGTTCAACAGTGGACTAACGAATTTGCTTATGTCTACATTTCTGGGCGGGTCTCGTTCTGATTATGGCAATGCCATTGCCGTCAGTGCTGTGGGAAATGTCTATGTGACCGGCGAAACCTTGTCACCAGACTTTCCTGCTACGCCAGGTTCTTATGATACGTCTTACCATAGATGCGAGGACGTCTTTGTGTCGAGGTTTAACGTCGATCTTTCAGTCGATAAAGCAAACAAATAACGATAACAGCGAGCCATTGTCCATAAGGGTAACCCTCCTGGTGCCCCGGAGCTAATGAGACATAAATACACAAAAATGACGATACGTTATGCTCATATTACTTCGGAAGGCCTTGACAAATAATCGGTAACTGGGGTGGTGCGCGTACGACATCCTACGTTAAATATTCGGTTGTCTGCCGCTTTGGAACTGTGGGATTGATTATGGCGGGCAATGCCCGCCCTACATAAAAAATACGTGGATGGGAAATGGGCACGTATGCCAAATTATAGAAGGATACGGATACCGGGTACAACCTATTTCTTTACGGTTGTCACCTACAAACGGCGAAAAATCCTGGTAATTCCGAAGAGCAGGCAAATTCTACGTGCCATGATTCATGAGGTGCGTCGACTACATCCATTTACGATTTGTGGATGGGTGCTGCTGCCTGATCATATCCATTGTATATGGACTCTTCCGGAAAACGACAGCGATTATTCCAAACGCTGGGGCATGATTAAGGCAGGATTTTCAAAAAGGGCTAAAAACCTGTTTCATCGCAACAAATGGATGACCGATTCAAAACGGAAATACCGCGAAACAACGATCTGGCAACGGCGTTTTTGGGAACACATGATTCGTAATGAGGATGATTTCAGGAGACACATGGATTATCTCCATTTTAACCCGGTAAAACATGGGTTGGTAAAACGTGTCAAGGACTGGCCGTATTCGACGTTTCACCGGTATGTGAAAAATGGGTTTTATCCGCAAGATTGGGGTG
>JAUQXU010000288.1 GCA_030837935.1 Candidatus Brocadia sp. | reverse complement strand
ATCAATATCGACGATATCAGGCGAGGTGCCGATGCTGGCATTTACCTTTGTCCTGAGCCCTTTACCAATGCCAATTACGCGGGCTTTTCTGTTCGGATTTCCATAGATAACAATCTGTCCTTTTGCAATACCTTCTCGGATAAATTCCGGAGAGACATCGTCGTAGACAGCCGCCTCTTTCATAGCTTCCGTTATCATACCCTCACGTGCGAGTTCTAACTGCGTTTTCATGTATTTTTACTCCAAAGTAATAGTATATTAAAACCCTTAATAAATAATTTGCCACAGAGATTGCAGAGAATATAGAGTATAAAGAAATGCCCTTGCGACGTATTCTATTCTTTTCTCGCGACCTCGGAGGCTACAACTGGGTAGGTTGGGTGGAGCGGAGCGCACCCGGGAAAAAACATGGGAGTGATGGGTTCGCTTCGCTTAACCCATCCTACTTCCTGTAATATTAAAGAAACCTAACCACAACAAAATACATTATCCACATAACTTACAACAACCTCTTCTATTGACCTTTTCGTTTCTTGATGCACGCTGAAACTCTATGGTCAAAAACCTATTTCTATATTAGAAATTAGCAAAACAAGGCTATATTATAATATCTTTGTCTATTTTATCACTAAAAATTTTTAGCAACACCTCTTTGTTGTGATTGCTTATGTCCAGCCTTTTATCAAAGGGGATCATGCCCAATATAGGAAGATCGGTAAGTCTTTTTATCTCATCGGCATTCGTCTTTTTGACGACGTCGTCGCAGTTTTCTACGGATTCATTGACAATGATTCCCTTGACGTCGAGTCCATGTTCACGTGCATACGACACGGTCAGTAAGGTGTGATTTATTGTACCCAGGTTAGGCCGGCAGACAATGATGAGCGGGAGTTCCATTTCGTTAGCCAAATCCACAACAAAATAGTATGCGTCAATAGGGACTAATAACCCACCAATACCTTCGACAATAAGATACTCATGTCGTTCGCATAGGGAGTCATAGTCCATACGTATTTTTTCCAGGTCTATTTTTGTATTACTTAAACGTGCCGCAACTGTTGGTGCAAGGGGTTGTTCAAGGCAGACGGGATTGATGAGTCCGTATTCGTCATCCACTTCTGCTGAACGTTTTAAAAAGATGGCGTCATCCGATATGAGGGTGTTATCTACCCTTTTACAGCCTGTGGCGATTGGTTTCATAACACCAACGTCAAG
The DNA here is from genome assembly GCA_030837935.1 of Candidatus Brocadia sp. GTDB lineage: Bacteria > Planctomycetota > Brocadiia > Brocadiales > Brocadiaceae > Brocadia. The sequence goes on along the minus strand of JAUQXU010000288.1, from coordinate 2,803 downwards.
CCCTTTGTTTTTATAAAGGGCTGCTAATCCACCGGCAACGATGGTTTTTCCTACGCCCGTGTCTGTGCCGGTTATAAAATATCCTCTTCCCATAATAATTCCCCCAATCGAGTTCGAGTTTTAAAGTAAGGATAAATAAGCAGTTTAAGCAGTTTGAACCGCTTTTTTATTCATTTGTGGCAATTTGTACAGATTCGTAAAGGATATCAATCATTCTACTTAATTCATCAGCATTGATACTCAATGGCGGCATGATGACAATGATATGTCCAAGTGGTCTTATGAGCAAGCCATGTTTTCTTGCCTCAAGGCAGACCTGAATTCCTACCCGTTCTTCCCAGGGGTATGGTTCCTTCGTGGATTTATCCCTTACCAGTTCAATAGCTGCAATAAGTCCGCATTGTCTGGCATCTCCAACATGTTCTAACAATTCGAAGCGCTTCAGTTTGGCTCGTAAATGATTAATCTTTGGTACCAAATTTTCTAATATATGTTCCTTCTCAAATAATTCCAGACTGGCCAGCGCAGCCGCGCATCCTAAAGGATTTCCTGTGTAAGTATGCCCGTGGAAAAATGTTTTCAACTCTGAATATTCACCTAAGAAGGCATTGTAGATCTCCTCTGTTGCAAGCGTGGCGGCCAGTGGCATATAGCCTCCATTAATGCCTTTGGACAATGCCATAATATCAGGGACAACATCTTCATGTAAGCAGGCAAACATTTTTCCCGTTCGTCCAAAACCGGTAAGCACCTCGTCTAAAATGAATAGCACATGATATTTCTTGCACAAGGCACGTGCACCTGATAGATAACCTTTTGGATGGATGATTATCCCACCCGCTCCTTGCACCAGGGGTTCCATAATCATCGCGGCAATATGGTCAGAATTTTCTTTTAAGATTTTTTCTAACTCTTTAAGACACGCCAATAAACAATCCTTTTGTTGTTTTCCAAGGGGACAGCGGTAGCAGTACGGCGCCGGTGCAAAGTGGGTCTTAAAATAGAGCGGACGAAAGACCTTGTGGTAGATGTCGATACCGCCAACACCCATGGTTCCGATGGTATCTCCGTGATATCCGTACTGTAAGGCCACAAATTGCGTCTTCTCTCTATACCCCTTGTGTTGCCAGTATTGAAATGCCATTTTCAGGGCAACTTCGTTGGCGGTAGACCCATTATCGGAATAAAATACCTTCCTGAGCCCGGGAGGAGCTACTTCAACGAGCTTTTTTGCCAGTTCAATGGCCGGGATGTTTGACGGGCCCAGGAGCGTGGCATGCGCAATCTTATCGAGCTGTTCTTTTATTGCATCGTCAATCTCCTTCTTGCGGTGACCGTGGATATTACACCACATGGAAGAAATACCATCGATGTATTCTTTACCATCGATGTCTCTAAGGAAGACACCGCTTCCTTCTTCAATGATAAAAGGTGTTTCTTTGCCGTAATCCTGCATCTGGGTGAAGGGGTGCCAGAGGTACTGCTTGTCCCAGGTTTGTAATTGCTCTTGATAAGTTTTATGAATCATTTTTGCCGGGAAATTTAATGTTATTAAAGAATAGGGATAAATGTTTGAACATGCCACGTGCTGCAAGGGTAGTTGTTCTAAATGATATTTGCCATATTACCCAAAGAGGAAACGATCGTCAAAATATTTTTCAAATGACGCATATCGATTCCGGCATCTTTCCTGGATTGATGAGAGAATAGTAAGCGTCTTGCCACGATGCAGGCCGAAGAAACAAGCACAAATAAATAGTGCCTATCTCTCGTTATTCCTCTAACTCAATTGCAGAGGAACTTTATTTTGTTTAGGCGGGTTTTCAGGCAGTAGAGAAACGGCATTGTTTTGTCTCTGCATAAATAACTTAAACGATCCGGAATATGCAGCGCGGGTGGTTTATTCCCGTAAAAACTGATTTGACTCAAAGCAATAGTATCGAACCTTTATCCTTTGCCGTATCATAATAGGTTTTGTCAGCAGTTACCATAGTTCCTTTATTCCATATAGCTACTGCGTGGTATATGGTATCGTAAAAGGTAACTCCTCTGTATTCTTTCATCAATGCACATGCAATGTTGGTGACATCTTTTGTAATTTTCATTTCCTTAAATTCATATTCAAGCAGAATTTCTAATATCTTTTCAGCATCGTTTGGCCTTTTTATACCCAAAACATTTCCAACTTCGTAAAGCCAGAGAGACGGAACGACAAACTCGTGCTCTTGTGCTACCCATCCTCTGAGAAAGGCCGTTGCGTTGTCACGATTGTTTTCCTCATCTTCCAGCACCCATTTCAGGATTATAGAGGCATCCGGCACAAATATTTTCACGTTTTCCGGTTTCTGTCCTGTTTCAAAAGCTTAACGATTTCTTTTTGTGTAACCTTTGGCCCCCTGGATTTTAATACTACAAGCTTTTCCGTAACCTTTTCTCGCCGTATTCTGAGTAACTCCTTCCGTAACGCCTCATTGATTATCTTGCTTTTCTGTCCGGCTGGCACTAATTCATCCAGTTCCTTACGAATATCTTCTTCTACAAAAAAATTCAATTTTTTAAGTAATCTCATCAAGTACCTCCACAAAAGACATACAATATGTACTCATATGATATACATACAAATGAATACTGTCAAGAAACAAATAATCTGCAAATTCGGCAGGTTCACCCACCCGATCTGCCAATCACCGATTTAAAGCTTCAGGCAACAAACCTCAAAACTGAATTGCAATCCCTCAAAAAGAAAAATCTCTTGCCAGAAGGTAGACCGAAGAAACAAAAGCACACAGAAATAGTGTCATCA
>JAUQXU010000287.1 GCA_030837935.1 Candidatus Brocadia sp. | reverse complement strand
CTTTCTTTCCGTGATATCTCTGAAAATTTCTACCGTATATTCCACCGTGCCTTCTTTTCCTGTAATGGGGAATACAAAATGTTCCATGAAGTACTTTCTGCCATCAGTCCCAATAGTACCTTTGATTATTTGTTGGGGTTTGCCAGTCTCAAAAACCTTTCCCGTCACACAATTTTCACACGGCGTATTTTTTCCCCACAACTGTGCATAACACTTATTTCCCAAGAGTGAACGCCAATTTTTCCCGGCTCTCCGGCTTGCGGCTTCATTTACAAATATAATTTGAAAGTTCTTATCTACAATGCTAATACAATCATGAATGCCGTCCAGGGCTGTTTGGAGAAATCTTTCTGATACATCCATGGTATCTCCTCAAAAGATAAGACGTAGCATAGAAACACAGGTTAAACGGAAACTGTTCATAAAAATTTACTATAGCATAAATTTTAATATTACCGCAATATATAAAATTATTACCGTATTTTTTTACTTGCCAATAATCCGTAGATTCGGTAACATTTTTAACTAGCATTTATAGTCCTTCCCATATATTCCGCGTCACGCTTGTACGATCCTCGAACAAAGGGAAATCTTGTATAATCAGTAACTTGTCATGCATTATGATAAAAAATAGCCTTTGGAAACGAATACTCTTTGGATATATCGCTATTGTGTTATTCATGCTGGCAATGAGTTTTTATTTAATCTTTCGTCTCAACTATCTCAATAAGGTCACTGACTCAATTATGAGGGCTGATATCCCTTTTGTGGAAAATGGAGAAAAGCTGTTAGATAGCCTGCTTGAACAGATTCGAAATGAAAAAAAATACATAATTACCAATGATAACGCCTTTTTGGATCTCTTCGGGCAGAAGAGGAGAGAATTTCAGGAACGGCTTAAATATTTAGAGGAATCTATAGCGAATCGGGAAAAGGAGCCGTTAATAAATCAGATAAAGGAACTGCATAAAAAATATCTCTCTATGGTTTCTAAAGAAATCATCCTGGTGGGTAAGGAGGAGATTATTCCCCCTCATACTCGTTATGAAGATGAAAAGAAAAAGACACTTGATCAGCTTACCGAAGCTATCAATAAATTAATCCTTACCACCCAGACGGAATTAATTAAAAAAATTGGACTGTTTCAGGAAATTGGATACAAATCTGCAAAGATATCCCTTGTCATAATTCTTTTTGCCGTTTTATTTGGGGCGTTCTTTGCCTACTTTTTTACGCGCAGTATATGCGCTCCCGTAAGAATTCTCAAGGATGCCACGGAACGTATTGCACATGGGGATTTAGATTACCGGATTGAAGTAACATCAAATGACGAAATTGGCACTTTGGGAACGGCCTTTAATCAAATGTGTAATAAACTCAAAGAAATGGATCAGATGAAAACCGATTTTGTTTCCAACGTCTCTCACAACCTGAAAACCCCGTTAACGGTCATCCGTGAGGCGAACGACCTCCTGTTGGAAAAAATTGCTGGTCCGGTATCCGATTCACAAGTGAAACTCCTGAATATTACCAAGGAGGAGACCCTTCGGCTTACCATGATGATTAATGACCTGCTTGACATCTCTCGGATCGAAGCAGGGTTGATGCGATACAACTTTCAGTATTCTGATATTCAGGATATTATTCGAAAGAGTGCCGATGAGATACGATTTTTGGCAGAGAGTAAACATATCCATGTTCAATGGATAAATGGGGCCTTTATACCGAAAATCTTACTGGATCGTGATAAGATTGCACAGGTAATGGATAACCTCTTAAGCAATGCCATTAAATTTACTCCGTCTGGAGGTAGTATCACAATGACCCTGACTGAGGTTGATTCCAAAAACGTGCCTCATTTTTTTGCAGAACAAAATCGGCTGAATAACGTCCATTCTTTCGTGAGAGTCAGCATATCAGACACTGGAATTGGGATACCCGTCGAATGTCATAAAATGATCTTTGACAAATTCCAGCAGGTTAATAACAAAGGAAAAGGCGGAATGAAAGGAACGGGGTTAGGACTTTCAATTGCAAAACATATTGTGCTTGACCATGGGGGTGATATTTGGGTAGAAAACAATGATGGGAAGGGGAGTACCTTCCATTTTACCCTTCCTTTCAGATATGATTACAGTTAAATAAGAGAATATTTCCGATTTAGCATTGAAAAAATCTATTGAAAGCAAAATTAATGAATATTTTATCTATGAAAAAAAAATATCTTTTTCCCTTCTTTGTTTTTCCCATACTCGTTCATGGCGCCGGCTGTGTTTGCGCAACCCATCAGGAGTTAAGTGCCAGGAATGAAGAAATCAAAAGCGTCAAACTTGACCTTCAACTTAAGGAAAAAGCCATTGCCGGGCTATTGGACCGTCTTTCTCTGAAGGATCAGGAAATCGGGAAACTTACTGACGAACTCCATGCCGCGAAGATGACCATTGAAGATCTCAAAAGCGATATAGAAAAACTCAGGGAAGTCGATGTGCAGGTGGAAGAAAAGAAGAAGGAAGTTGATAATAGCATTGAGGAAACAATTTCCGTGAGTACTCCTGAGGCAACTCCGGGAATTGAACCGATAACGGACGGAGAAGGATCAAAAACTGAATAATTTTGAGGTGCGTTAATCCATGTCAGGTGAAAAGATACTCGTTATAGACGACGATCCAAATATCCTGGAAGTCATCCGGATGCGTTTAAAAGCATGGGGTTATTATGTCACGATTGCCAAAGACGGGCTTGAGGCAAAGGCAGCATTATCGAACAGCGCCTTCAATCTCGCCATCATTGATTTACGATTGTCCGAAGAAAACGGCATTGAACTTATGGAAGAAATCATACGATGTCATCCCAATCTTCCCGTTATTATCCTGACGGCTCACGGCACTATTGAGAGCGCTGTCGATGCCATGACAAAAGGGGCGTACAGCTACATCACCAAACCATTTCATAATGAAGACCTGCTACTCCATATTAAAAATGCCCTGGAAAAGCACTATCTTACCAAAGAAATAGAGCATCTCAGGAGTCAGCTTGATGATCGGCACGACTTTAAGCAAATCATCGGCAAAGACAAACAAATGCAAGAAATCCTCGAACAGGTTTCCAGGATTGCAAAAACCGACTGCACCGTTTCTCTCTATGGCGAAAACGGCACAGGCAAAGAACTCATTGCGGGCGCTATCCATCACAACAGTAATCGGTCGAAAGGACCTTTTATAGTTACAAACTGTAGTGTTGTTCCAGGGGAATTATTGGAAGATGAACTATTTGGACATGTACGAGGTGTCCGCGCTGATGCCAGGGACAAAAAAGAAGGACTTTTTGTGCAAGCGGAAGGAGGTACCATTTTTTTGGATGAGATTGGTAATACTTCACCGTCTTTGCAGATAAAACTTTTGAGGATATTACAAGAAGGGGTAATTACGCCAGTTGGTGGTGTAAAGAGCGTTAAGGTCAACGTGCGGGTCATTGTTGCTTCAAATATGGATTTGCAAAAGGCCGTGAATGACGGAACATTTCGTAAAGATTTGTTTTATAAAATCAATGTCGTACCCATGTATATTCCGCCTTTACGGGAAAGGAGGGACGATATCCCTTTACTGGCCGCTTACTTTATGACAGGATTTTGTAAGGTGCTCAAAAAAGATATTATCGGTTTTACCCCTGCAGCTATTCAGAGAATGCTCGTTTATGATTGGCCTGGCAATGTGCGTGAATTACAGAATAAGGTTGAGCACGCCGTCATCATGGCCA
>JAUQXU010000286.1 GCA_030837935.1 Candidatus Brocadia sp. | reverse complement strand
TTTTACATACTTTTCTAATTCCTCTTTTTCTCTTTCGCTTAATTTAACGTTATGTATTCTTTTTGGCATCTCTACCTCCTTTCTTGGAAGTAGTATACCAAATATATTATATATGTACAAATTATATAGAAGATGGACTAGGTTTAACGAGGATTTGTTTCATCTCCGATGGAATTCAACCAACCAGCCCAAAAAATAAGGTTTATGGCATGAGAAGTATCAAACAGGAGAATTCAGCATGGTTTATTTAATCATCTTTTCCATTGCGCTCTATGTCGCTACAACATACGGAATGAAGGGGAAATAATATGGAAAATGCTATTAAGAATATCTGTATGAGTGAACAGGATACTTATATGTCTGAAATTTTAACTTTATCTGAGCAATCAAGCAGGTTTCCGGCAATATACAAAAAGGCAAAAGAGTGGCTCTTGTCACTTAAAGAATTCCTTGAATGTCCTTCTTTCTATGAAGGCGAAATCACAAATACATCAAGGTTTGAGACCAAGATTCTGCAGATTAATAAGCTCAATAACAAATAACACGGAGGTAGTATGGATATTCTGGCAATTACCAAAATCGGACTGGGGACATTCCTGGGGTTGACCATAGGGGTGCTCTTGAGGTTTGTCCTGATCAAAGTGTTGATTATCGTTGGGGTTCCTGCGGCGATTCTCTTTTTCCTCGATTATTCGGGGCTTTATAAAGTCAATTGGTTGCTGCTGAACGAAAGGTGGCAGGTGTATGTCATACCGCCTTTTATTAGCGTCTATGACTATTTCAACCAGCACATGCTGTTGGGCATCATACCGGGCATAATTATTGGCTTCAGCCTGGGATTTGCTCTCACGCGAAAGTTATAGTAATAACTTATTTCTAAAGTTCTTCGTTTCATGAAAGGAGTCTAAAATGAAAAAGAGTTCTAAGGCGAAATTTATCATTCTTACCATATGTATCATCTTTCTGGGTTCCCTTTTTATTATTCACTATTTCAGTGGTAAAAGGACTCTTCCCCCGGAATATTCCAATACAGAGGCATCTCAAACAAAACCAGTTAAAGAAGTCAGCTCCGACCCATTTGATCAGATAAAGGAATATGGCGAATTAATGAATGAATGGACAAATGTTGTTACTGAAATGAATAGTGTCTTAGAGGATGTAAAGAGTACGGTACAAAAAGAAACTGTCGCAAATAAGTAGTACCTTCATGATTGTTCCATTTCTTCATACCATTTGTTATACACCGATAACAAATATCTGATAAGACGCGGCAATTCAAAAAATCTCTGTGTATGATAAACACCGTCAGACCCTTGTAAACAAAGGCAATTTCTCCTATCTATAAAATATTTACTCTGCTTTTTCAATTTGGTACGCACCATGCTTGATACATGAAACGAAAAGCGGAATAGGTGATACCGAAACGCACGATGTGGTGTGAATCTTTTCTGGTACATTTTATTTTACGAAAGGGGGTAATTCTATGAGGTGTGTCCGTTGGAAAAAATGGCTAATACGTCCAGTCGCACATTGTTGTTCGGGTAGTTAGCTATCTTGCTGCGGGGTTGTGGTCATCACGGACATGCCCCGCAGCGGCTAATAGGTGTCATTGCGAGTGGATAAGCACATTGGATTTCTATGATGTTGATAGCACCGTTCCTCTCACAATGACCCCTTTTTCTGTCATTACTATATATTATTATTTTATCCGTTCACTAATTTTTAATAGGAGGGGAAACCCATGAAGGCAGCAAATATCGAATTATGTCGTACCTGTGTTGATTGTAAGGAGTGTAGGAGTGGGGGAAAGCCCAGGAGTATCCCGCTGGCTCATTGCACGAATAAAGACGGAGTTATGGAGAGGAGGCAGGGTCGGGGAGACCCCGTGGATGGCAGTGCATGACGGGAATAGCCCTCAAGTAGTACCGCGAATCTATACCATCTCTAACTCTTATAAAGGAAACTGAAGAATATGACCAATACATTTTTTATCTGTCCCCACTGCGGGAACAACCGCGATTTTAAGGTGTTCTCAAGTAGCTTTAAGGTTGTTAAGAAATCTCCAGAACTAGGGATTCGGACAGAAGAAAGCGACCCATTGCCCAATTTGAGAAAGCATGATAACTATATAGAATGCCAGAAATGTTCCCAAAGGTTTGAATATGACAGCGCGGTAGTTATTGGCAAGAGATACCTCCAAACCACCCGAAAACTCCAAAACTACCCACAGCTTCAGTCAGCAACATTCTAACCCGAACGGGTCAGAAAAGAAAATCTTTACTCACACAAAGCCACAAAGGCACAAAGAAAAAACCGTAATAGTTCACCGCAGAGAACGCCGAGAGCGCAGAGAAAAATAGAGAAGTATTTGAAGCGCAGAAGAAGGGAATAGTTGAAAATAACTTCATCATGCAAAATTCACCTGTTTCACTGTGCTCTTTACGTCCACTGCGGCAAAAGTATTTTTGAGGTATTATGTCTTTGTGTAATGACCTCTCTTATTCAGAAAATAATATCCTTTGTTATGTATTTTTCAATCCTTGTTATGTAACGATAACGAAAGATTACTGGATAACGATGATCAGAAAATATTAAAAATTTCATAATAACCTTAAACCCCTTGATAAATCAGGCATTCCAGTCATTAGTAAAATTATTATCGGTTTTATACGTCTTGGCATTCACCATGCGATAAGGAAATTTGCGGATTAGGGAAACTGAAACGCAGGCCAACGGGGAGACAATTACCGTCTCCCCCTGGCACCAGCATCCTCCCCGCCCTTGTTGGGAGAGGGCGGGAGAGGGTGCGAAATATCAACTTATTTCTATTATTCTGAAAGGAGAATAACATGTTAAGTAAATACAACGTTTGTTTGGTATTACTCTTCATCGCAGGTGTGGTAAGCGGATGTGTGTCACCCGCCGGGAAGGATGCGTTACTGCGGTCAGGCTATGCAGACCTTGATACGGGAAATCTCAAGGCCGCAGACAAAAAGGCCCGAAGGATATTGAAGGAATGGGACAACAACCACAGCGCTTTATTACTGCGGGCAGAGGCAGCCGCCAAGGCAGGGCAGACAAAGAAGGCAGTCGATATCATTACCCACATGGACTATGAATGCAAGAAGGATATGTGTGAAAATGAAACCGCACATATCAATGCCCTGATGCTCCTGACAACACTCACCCAGGATGAAGATATCCTGAGAAAGTCTCAGGAGAAGATCGAGGAATTAAAGAAGAAGATAACCATCAG
>JAUQXU010000285.1 GCA_030837935.1 Candidatus Brocadia sp. | reverse complement strand
CCATATTAAACATACACCTTTAGGCAGAAAATATCTAAAATCATCCATGAAAACTCAAAGATGTAGTGCCGAAAAATGAAGGGAGAAAATTGTAACCGTCAAATATTACAAGAGATACGATTTTTGCTTGTTGAACTTGGGTTAAGTTCCCCACGTTCTTCGAGCAACAACGGATCGTGTGGGCCTGATATTAAAGGTTCTTTACTAAGTACATCAGAAACAAACCATAGTTGATATTTTCCATTATTATTTTCTGCAAATTTCCACTGTCTTTCGGACATTTCAAAACTAAACGTACTTTTATTAGCTTTCGAAGCCTTTACTTCAATGTAATAAATACCTTCTTTGCTTCCTTTTTCTTGAACATCTATATCATAAACAGAACCTGGATCATTCTTTGACTTATGAAATACTTCCGTATCCGGTTGAAAACCTAAAGACCGAGGGTCTTCTTTCAATTTTTTGATTAATATTTCCTCGCCTCTATCACCTACTTCTTTTTGACTGATTTCTTCAATACCACCGCCACCACTGCCACCGCCTCCTCCACTATTTGTTTCAATAAATCTATTTAACTCTTTACCGATATATTTAGGAGTTACACCTTCTACTGCAGGAATTTCCTTATCCTTATTAGTTTTTGTCGTTATATCTTTTGGTTTTACGACAATTGGTGTTGTATGCCCAACAGAATCAATTTTAGCTTCTTTTCCATTCATTGGTTTTGTTTCTTGACGCCTTTTGCAATCTTCAATTAAATCTTGTGAAACATGGGCGTCTTTTAATTCCTTAATCAACTCACCATCATCTTTACATGAAAGAATTATCCTAAAAGCTTCTCTATGAGGAGTACCTAACCAATACTCAATATTTTTTGCTAAATTCAATACAAAATCGCGAGATTCATTATAAGGCTCCGAAACAATAATATTAGACTATGTAAAGTACTGCCTGTTTGGAATCGAGAAAAGCACTCTCTTCCCGCTCATTAACCTCAGTATCTTTAATCCAATATTTGACCTTTAAAGATTCTACACATTTAATATTTAATTTTTTTAACCGATGAGTGTCTTCATCCCTCGATTTCGGTCTTTCAAAACTCAATCGGGCTAAGATAAATGGCTGCCTATGTTCAAACCATCGGACCAATTGTTCTGTTAATTCTATATTAATACAACCAAGTAGAGATTCCTCTTTTAGGACTTCTGAAAGAGATTTTATTCCAAAAATATCCTTACATTTTTCTGGCTTCTTTTCAAGCCTAAGAGAAAAAAGCCATTGATCTTTTAATGGAATATCCTGATATTCCGGTTTATCCATGTACAAACACTCTTCAGATTTTTTATATGCCCATCGACTTCCGTCATACGCAAGAACTTCAACATCACTCAAAGGTGGTTTCATTTGTTGTTCTTTAACCTTCTCTTTATCTTTTGGAAATTCATCAAGAAGTTTACGGTAGAATTTATTTGTTTTATCAATCTCATCACCTTGAGGACTAGGGAAACGTTCTTTAATATACGTTGCCAGTCTTTTCCAGTCTGTTATATTCAGTTCACAAAATTCTGATCTTGTGCCGATTACTTTCAAAAAGCCTTTGTTTGTTCCAAAGGTTCATCCTCAATATCCAAGCGAGGAAAAATCTCAGAAAATTCCCTATCAATTTGTGAACCCGGCATGAATAAATCTAAGGCACTTTGTTGTATTTTAACTTTCTCATCCAATGCAGGAAGCCACGGCATATTCTTGAGAGAATAAGAAAAGAAAGATAATGGCTGCCAATTCTGATTACGCTTGTCTTCTTGACGATTAGAAGAATATTTAATAATTGCCTTGTTGTTATTTTCTACAATTTCTTTCGTTAATAATTTTATGGCTACTTTCGATAGTTCCCGATCTTGAAAAATACGTTCCCAGCCATCGGTAAAATGCCTCCCAATTTTTCTTGTCTTTTTATCCCACTCTTTTTCAGGAGACTGAAGGAAGTATCTCTCTTTTGTACCGCCATACAGCTTTTCGAGAGACTCGTCGCCTGTCCACTCCCTTCCAGCATACACCTGCCAAGCAGGTGCTTCTCCATCTTCTCTTATTGGTACACGAAGTTTACATAACTCTGTGCGAATATCCTCCTCTTTGTTCCATGGTTCATTCCAATCAGTTTTATCAATTTTCATTAAGTGAAAGAGAAACTTCCTTAATTCACATGCCTGTTCTGTAATTGGATTATTGTTGTTTTTAAGCCAAGGTAAAATAACGTTTTTAAGAATGGAATCTTTGTTAAATTTATAGACTGCAACATTTTCTTGCCTATTTTGCTTTAGAAAAAGTTCTTCAAAACCTTCTTTACCTTCTTTGTTTAGGTGTTCAATGACCTTTGTCTCTAAAAAGGCAACCTTTATAAAATCAGGGGGTTTGGGTAGATCGGCTGCTCCTTCAGATGGTAGAAAGATCGGATAGTTAATATCTGCATTACGAAGAATACCATCACTACAAAGGAAGATTTTTTTGTTACAACACAGCTTAGCTAGGTTTTCACGGTCACTATAAGATAATTGCTCATTTCGCATGAGCTTAATAACAACAGATATAGCATTTGTACACCATTCAACTTCACCACGTCGGACAGTGTCCAAGCAGTTAATAAATTTTTGTGGTGTTAGTTCTTCGGCTCCTAATGCTAGCAAAGCTTTGATTCTAGGGTTTGTTGATATAAAAGAACTCTCAGGTATGTATCGATTATCTATACTGTGCTCTTGTGGGAAAAGTTCTCTGAGAAAGTGTTTAACAGATTCAGGAGGGATATATATTTGCTGTGGCGATACTTTTTTTGAGGATTGTGCAACCTTAATAAAAGGGTAATCCCTTATATGTTTGAATATAGAATCCCATACTTCCCTTTCGATTCCCTTCATTTCATCAACTTTAATTCTTGGCTCAAGGCATTCGAGTATCTTTCCCTCATCCCCTGCCCATTTTTCCTGGAGCTCATGTATCGCCTTCTCTTTTAACAATACACCACCAATATCTGCAATCCGCTTGTTGTAAGGCTCCGGAAGAATTCTTTCCCTTGATGAATCGGTTCAGAAATTACCGTGTATTATCATCTTTACCGGAGAAAATTCACCGGTTGGGAAAAAAACACGCACCTTATTCCCTTCGGTTCTATTTTTGTTATCTTCATTTTCCAAAGGAATAGCTATTGCTACCTGACCATGCGTAATATCCCGCCAACCTTTTGGTAGTTCTTTTCTTATACTATCGAGAACAGGTTCCGTTTTGACCCACCTATAATAACTCGTAGGTTTGCCTGATTTATCTGATATCTTTACCTCTCCGTCTGTTAACTCTTTATATTTTTCACTAACCTTTTCGCTTAGAAAACAAATCGGCTCTTTACCGGGTATTTTATATTCGATACGTTTCAGTCCATGCACAAAAATAAGCATCTCAGGTGTGATTTTTTCTAACATTTCTTGAGATGCTTCAAAGGCTTTGCGATCTCTTAAAGGTAGAATGATTTCAGTCGCCCATTGACCGCTCCCCCTTTTTTCCCAGGTCGGTTGGCAACTCAGCAGGAAATCTAAATATGGGGTAGTAAATATTTTCCTCATGCTTATCCAACAGATTATTTTCATCCAAAATTTTGCGGGCATGTTCTTCGCTAAACATGAAATGAAAGGGAGACGAGTGTATTATTGGCTGATCTGTTATTTCTAATACAGACTTAAAACCGATACCTTTGTTCCCTATCGTTACCTTTTTGTCCTTTGGACTACAACGCATACAAGCAAGCGACTCAATCCTATCTGAAGTCATTGGATATCCACCGTTACGTACTATTAGGGACTCTTCCGTGAGTTCAAACTCAATAAAGGCATCACCAACAAAAGTAGAACTGGAATCGAAATTAATTTGTGCGTCGTCAGCGTTCTGTAAAAGTTCCAATATTATCCTGCCTTTGTATTCATCCACAATCGCAGACTCATTCCCTGCATCTTCTCTTAGGGTGTTAGGGATATTTTTATACTTTTCGATATGCCTGTTTGTTATTTCTTCGAATATTGATGACGACATATTTCTATCCTTATAGTTAAGTAGAATCTGGCTATTTTTCCGATTCCCTCTTAAAGGTATCAGCCTCTTTGGAAATTTCTTCAGCTAAATTGCTCATTTTATCCAATAATTTCAGGTATTTATCTTTCTTTTCCTTATTTTTACCAAAAGCCGCTTTAGCCGCCTTTTCACCATAGTATACCCCGTCTTGTATTCTGCTTATTCCTATATAAATCACATGCAAAAACCCATAATCATATTCCTTATAACATTCTTCGTCATGTTTATCCAAAAGTACATCATCCCGGTATTCGACGTCAGCCATGACTCTTACTACCGCAGCAAAGGAATCGGATTTTTTGCCTGTAGCAAGTAAAAAGCGAACTAAATTTAAATGACGCATGAACTCTGGTGGATAAAAATACATTGTCTTGCCTCCTTTCTTACAACAAGTAGCTTTTGGTAGCTGGCCGACTTTGATATAGTGTTTTATCGTATTAATATTTAATGGCCATCTTTTTTTCTTTAATTCGTTCTGTATGTCTTCTCGTAACATTCCAACCTTATACTGTTGCTCTATCGCTTTAAGCTCCTCCTCTGAGAAACATGGGAAACCGTCCGACATGGCTTTTTTATATTCATGTAATTTTATCAATGATTTAACCAAAACATCCCGCCCTGCAGTTCCTACTTTTGGGATATCATCCAATTTAAGCTTTGTTTCCCTCTTCTTTTCTGTCTTCGTCAACAGCAACTCCTTATTAAAAATTTGCCAATTTGTATTACATCGAAATAATATTACTCATGGGTAATAAAATCAAGTAAAAATTTATATTATTACTCAGCTATTTATGAAAAAGTATTCTATGCTGTGTGCGGTAATGTCAAAATTGGGCGGAGCGTAGGGAGCCTTTGGTGGTGCTAACCCGACTTTCGCAATTCGCAGCCAAAAACGGTTATTTTTGGGCAGGTAACACCGGGAAACCCTTGATATTAAAGGGGTGAATATTCAAAACGGCTTGTAGTGCCGACCTACCCTATTGATGCATTCAGGGGAAACTG
>JAUQXU010000284.1 GCA_030837935.1 Candidatus Brocadia sp. | reverse complement strand
ATCATTACTGCCTTTACCTTGCTCCAGTTGGCCTTCAATAGTGGAGGGAAGTGCGCGTAGGTCTTAAATAAATTTGGGATCTTGCCAAAAGCACCCTCCATTTTTAAGGTTTCACCACGGAGATGCACAGAAATTCACCGGATGTTGAAGGTTACTCTTGCCCCCGACCTGATCAGTGTAGTTCCGTGAAATCCGGGGTCAACTTAGTCCCCCTTACTAAGAGGGGAATAGGGGGTTGTTTTTTCCCCTCGCTATTTTACAACCCCCTTGATCCCCCTTTCCTAAGGGGGATTTTTATGCTTCATACCACCTCAAAAGCCGCATAAATAAAATGAAAATTCCTATACGTTGAACTTAGGAAGCTATGCAAAATAACTTGGACAACTCAAAGATACGGTCTCCATTGCGAATGGAGCTATATACTGTTTCCACGCCAAAGCGTGAAATTATAGATTGTTCATGTTATTCAGAATAGGCTCCTTATTTGTTGATATATTATCTACCCAAATATTCTTATCAGCTTCTTAGTAACTTTTGGGATCCAACCAGAGAATATCTTTTCTGCATAGTACTTGTTCGTTGTCCTTCTTATCGCTTGCGACAATGTTGGATAGACATGAATGGTATTGGTAATACCTTTTACCCCAAGGTTATTCTGCATTGCGAGGACAAATTCATGCACAATTTCTCCTCCGCGTGGCGCAAGGACGTGGGCGCCCAATATCTCACCCCTCTTCGTACAAACAATCTTAATAATTCCTTTGTCTTCTCCTTCTATAACAGCCCTGTCCAGTTCCTTTATGTCATACCGATACACCTTTACATGCTTGTATCTCTGTCTTGCTTCGTACTCAGTCAATCCTACTCGACCCAGTTCCGGGTCGGTATAGGTAACCCATGGCACCACACGGTAATTTACCTTTCTTTTCATAAAAGGAATCAAGGCATTTGCCACGACAAGGCCCGCCTGATATTCAGCAACATGGGTAAACAAATATTGCCCGGTTACATCCCCGCATGCCCATATATTTCTGGCAGTAGTACGCAGAGACCTGTTTACCACAATAACCCTCTTTTCCACCTTGACTCCGGCGGCTTCGAGATTGAGTCCCTCTAAATTAGGCGCACGTCCAATAGCAATCATAAACTCATCGGCTTGAAATGCCTTTTTCTGTCCACTGCACACAGCTACCACTTCTATGCCCTTTTGATCTCCATTTTGTTTGACATGATCTACATCGACACATGTATGTATTGCAATTCCTTCTTCCTTAAGAATTGCTTCAAGGGTATCAGAAACCTCTTTATCCTCACGCGGTAGGATCTGTCCCATCTTTTCTAATACGGTGACCTTGGTCCCGAATCTTGCAAATACCTGCGCAAACTCAAGCCCTATTGGACCCGCACCTAATATAATTATTGATTTGGGTAAATAATCCAATTCCAGGGCACTCTCACTGGTTAAATATTTACTATTTTCTAGCCCTTTGACAGGAATAGCAACGGCTCTTGAACCTGTTGAGATGACAAATTTTTTACTGGTAATCTTCTTGCCATCAAATTCAAAGGTATGAGGGTCAACAAATTTTCCGTCTCCAAAGAAAACCTGTACCCCCATATCTTCAAATCTATTTGGATCGTCGTGCACGCCAACCTTTGATATTACACCCCTCATGTGGTTCATAATATTCTTAAAATCGAAGGAGATATTTGTTTCATTCAGACCAAATTCCTTAGACCTTTTCATAAGCGAAGCTATTTTCGCAGACTGAATCAATGCCTTTGTGGGAACACATCCATAATAAAGACAATCCCCGCCCAGTTTCTTTTTCTCGATAAGCGCGACCCGAGCACCAAGCTGGACGGCCCCACTTGCAACATTTAGCCCCCCTGCCCCACCACCAATTACGGTAAGATCAAAATCTCTCATAGTCTTTCCCCTTTTATTCAAGTGATTTATTCAAATTCCAGTTGTAGGGTAAATATTTTATTATGACTGCTCATTCTGTCTATGCCCTGCCAGCAATATCTTTCGACTTTTTAAATTTCTTATAAAGAGCTATCACTAATGAAATGAGTATCAATAGTGCACTTGCAATTATCAGGTTGATATATGCCCTCTTCCCGCTCCCAGTCGCCCCTTTAAGGAGTGCATCCGCAAAATAGGTATAAATAAACGTGCCGGGCAACATCCCCAGGAAGGATCCCAGCAAATAATCACGATACTTAATTTTTGAAAGCCCAGACCCAAGATTCAGCCCATTAAAAGGAATAAGGGGAATGAGCCTGAGGGTAAAGATAAACCGAAAACCATGATTTGCTACCTTTTCGTCAAATGCCTCTACCCTTCCCTTCATAAACCGGGAGATAAAATCGCGACCAAAGTACCTCGCCATGAAGAATGCAAGTGTAGCACCCAGATTAGAGGCGAGAATATTATACAGCGTACCCCATGCCACTCCAAATATTGCACCACCACAGAGCGTTAAGAGTAAACCTGGCAGCGCAAGAACACATCCGATGCCATAGATAAGAATAAAACCAATAGGTCCCCACCAATGCTCTCTGAGTTGTGTAAGCAAATCCAAAAGTCTGTCTTTTTGGGTATATTGCGATAAGGCTGTATACCGAAATGCAAAAAATGCACCCCCAATGATAATCAGGAGGACGACAAATTTTAGTATTGATTTCTTATCCTTCATGGCTTGCTTTTACACCTTCCTAATAATTTTCAGTAATTTGTCACTATTTAATGTAGATATCATGACATACTGATTTTCTGCTTCTTTCCATCCGACAATTTGACAGGCGCCGCAAAAGCCGGCAGCAGTATATACCACCATCTTGTCTACCACGACCTCTTTCATCTTTTTAAAATCGATGTCAGAATTGCAAACTATAGCCAACGTTATTGGAGCATCATCAATCGTATAAAAAACCAGAGGTATATTTATGCCATTGATTTTAGTCAATGTTGCGCCCACTAACTTCACATTTTCCTTAGTAATGTCCGGTAAAGTTACACGTAAACCCGTTTGCTTTTGAAAGTACTCCACAGTGGCTTTGATATTTTGTAACTGAATGTTTTGTTCAACACCAGGCAGCGTTACGTCCAAACCAATCTGATTCGGGAAGCGCCCTAGCATTAATTTGGTATCCTGGAAACGTATATCAGGATCGAGTCTTTTCATTACGTAGTCGTGATATTTTGTTTCTGCAAGATAAAGAATATTTTTTTCCTTCAGATTATACCAAATCGCCATCAAAAGCTAAAATATAGCCCAGTGGAATCCAACCAATGTTTGAATGGTTTCTTTGTTGCAAACTATAGCAATTAGGGCATTCATTAAAGCCTTTTCCAACTCCTTCATCGAAGGCCAAAACTCG
>JAUQXU010000283.1 GCA_030837935.1 Candidatus Brocadia sp. | reverse complement strand
GCTTTTGCGCCAGGCAAAACCATTATGGCTGATTGCCGGTTTTCTTCTTCAATCGACAACATACTTCAGTGCTGCTGCTGTCTGGCATCAAACGCTTCGATATGCTGGCGTACGTTACTCTCTATGGTCGCTTGCGCCTTTAGGCGTAGCGAAACTTTTTTCAGACCAGGCTTTGCCCACTGGCGGTGTGAGTGGAACCATATTTCTGATTGCATCATTGAATCGCCGTGGCATATCCAGACCGCTTTGTATGGCCATTCTTCTGGTCAGCATGGCAGCTTATTACATGTCATACCTTCTTGCAGCGCTAGCAAGCATAGCGCTGTTATGGTTTTATCATGACTTACACGAGTGGATCGTGGCTGTTACAGCGGTATTCTGTATTGTTGCGGTGGCAATTCCCGCAGGAGCTCTGTGGCTGAGGCGCCGGGGAAAACACTCACTTCCTGGAATTATGATGCGCATCCCCGGCTTAACTGTTGTATTAAACGCACTTGGTGATGCACCCGGTTACTTACTACAAAGCCCTGCACTGTTTATAAAAACAACCTTACTCCAGGGGACTATTTTCTTACTGGATGCTTATACCCTGAATATAATGTTGTATGCCATTGGACAGGATATTTCGTTTCTGGTGGTTTTCCCAAGTTTTGTTGTTGCTTCGATGGTTGCAACGCTCGGTCCGGTTCCTCTTGGGCTAGGAACTTTTGAGGCAACATGTGTTGCGATGCTCAGTATGCTTGGTATTACATTAGAGGCGGCATTTACGGCAACGTTATTGTTGAGGGGATTCGCGCTATGGTTACCCATGTTTCCCGGTTTGTGGCTGGTAAAGCGGGAACTGCGATAAAATACTTACTCTAAAAATAGCATTAAACTATGACAATTCATCTCAACAGATAAATATTTGAAAGCCAACGTTCTTATGATACGATTGTGTCTATGAAAGGTGTTATAATTGCTATTCACGGAGATGTTGTTGAGATTGAGTTCAGCGGTGGACTTCCCAACATCAATGATTCCCTTGTTGTAAAGAAAATGGACGGGACAAATATCATCCTTGAGGTCCATGACCACATAAGCAATACAGTTGTAAAAGCTATTGCGCTTGGATTTACACAGGGCCTGAAAAGGGGTATGACTGTAATCCCTTCAGGCAGTTCGCTCAAAATTCCAGTAAGTAAGAATTGCCTGGGAAGGGTGTTCAATGTCTTTGGTGAGCCAACAGATGGTAAACCTCCGCTTGAAAATTATAATCTGATACCCATTCATAAAGCGTCCCCGGGTCTTGAAGAACAGATATCTGCTTCAGGGATACTTGAGACGGGCATAAAGATAATAGATCTTCTATCTCCATTTCCCAAAGGTGGCAAAATTGGTCTTTTTGGAGGTGCGGGAGTTGGGAAGACCGTTTTGCTTATGGAATTTATTTACAAGATAGTGAAGGTTTATTCAGGAGCATCCATATTTTGCGGTGTTGGAGAAAGGATGAGGGAGGGGCACGAACTCTGGAGGGAGATGGAAAGGCAGAATATCATAGATAACGCAATACTCGTATTTGGCCAGATGTGCGAATCCCCAGGGATACGGTTTCGAGTGCCGTTAACTGCCATTACCTTAGCGGAATTCTTCAGAGATGAATTGGGAAGTGATATCCTTTTCTTAATGGATAATGTCTATCGTTTTGTTCAGGCAGGGAATGAGGTTTCTGTCCTCTTAGGAAGGCTTTCCTCACGGGTAGGTTACCAGCCGACTCTCCTTTCAGAGCTTGCTGAAGTGGAGGAAAGAATTGTATCAACACAAAGGGGTTCTATTACTTCTGTGCAAGCAATATATGTGCCGGCTGATGACATAACAGACCCTGCCGTTGCAAATGTCTTTCCCCATCTCGATACAACAGTCGTTCTTTCTCGTGAAATAGCATCAAAAGGGCTTTATCCGGCCATTGACCCCCTGCTTTCAACTTCAAAATTTCTTAGTTCCGAAGATGTCGGAGAAAGACATTATGAGATCTCAGGAAATGTAAAAGAGCACCTTTCACGGTATAAAGAACTCATTGATATTATTGCTATGCTGGGTATAGAAGAGCTTTCTCCGGCTGACAGGCTCATTGTGAAGAGGGCCAGGAGACTCGAGATGTTCCTTACGCAGCCTTTTTTTCTCACAGAAGAATTTACGGGCAGAAAGGGGAAGCATGTACCGCTCAGTAAGACTCTCGACGGTTGCGAGATGATACTTTCAGGGAAAATGGATGATGCGTCGGAGAATGTATTTTTTATGATTGGCGATATGGGAGAGATAAGGTGAGCAATTCGTCCTTTAAAGTAAGTATAGTTACTCCGTCAAAGATAATGGAAAAAGACATAACGTACATCAGACTGAAAGATGAGACGGGTTTTTTCGGTATTTTAAAGGGCCACAGTAATTTCTTAACAGTCCTTGTTCCCTCCCTGGTTTATTACACAGATACAAACGGCAAAGAAGTTTTCCTTGCTGTTGACGAAGGAATATTGAGTGTGAGGGAAGGAACAGTAACGATAACATCAAAAGAGGTATTTGAAAGCGATGACGCTGAAAAACTTGCAGAAATCATTGAAAATACTCTTGCTAAAAGAGACAAATCTGAGACGGCTTTTCGTGAGATGTTTGAGGGAATCGAAAGGTCATTTATGGAAAAGACGATAAAATTCGTTAAGGGAAGTATTTGATGGAAAATAAAAAATTTTCCAAGGATATTGAGAAGTCTGCTAAGGAACTCCTTAGTGCCCGAAAGGAGAAATCGAGCTTCTGGCGCTATGCTAATGTCCTTGGTGTTGGTGGATGGGTTTTCGTTATCCCGGTAGTTGGAGGGGCTTATCTTGGAAGGTATCTGGACAAAAAAATGCACGGGGAAGGCATTTCGTGGACGATAACACTTATTATCATTGGCATAGTCGTTGGTATTTATAATGTCTGGTATTTGTTCATCAGGAAACCTCAACAATGAAGGTATTTAATCTTTTTCCGGAAACAATTTTTTCAATTGGTCCTGTTCAGATTACAGACACCGTTACTACCACATGGTTTGTCATGGCGGCTATAATAACAATCTGCTATCTTTCTACAAGGAAACTCTCCATAAAGCCATCTTTTTTCCAGGAGATTTTGGAAGCTATCTTTGAGGCCATGGAGAAAACGATAAAGGATATCCTTCCTTTGGATCCATGGCTGGTTGTCCCTCTGCTTGGCACCCTATGGATACTTATTGGTTTCTCCAATCTTGCTGGTTTAATACCGGGAGTGAAGACCCCCACCGCCGACCTCAATACGACATTTGCATTTGCATTCATATCTTTTTCCATGACTCACGTTATTGGCATAACAACACAAGGGTTGAAAGGATATCTTAAACACTATAAAGAGCCAACGTGGATATTACTCCCTTTCCACCTTATAGCAGAGGTCACAAGGACTGTTGCGCTTGCTGTAAGGCTTTTTGGAAATATGTTAAGTGGCGATATGATTGCCATAATACTTCTCGGTATCGTTGGATTACTGGTGCCAATCCCATTTAGTTTATTACATATTATTATCGGCCTTATACAGGCATATATATTTGGTGTTTTAACGCTGGTATTTATAGCTGGAGGCATTAGAACGAAATCTTAAAAGGAGGTTTATATGGACGCCAAAACCGTAGTTATTTCTGTTTCGATACTGGCAGCTGCCCTTGTAATGGCTATCGGTGGTTACGGGCCGGCAAAGGCGCTTGGGAAGGCTCTCACCGAGGCCCTTGACGCTACAGCCAGACAGCCCGAAGCTTCCGACAAGATTATGAGGGCGCTTTTTGTTGGAATGGCGCTGATTGAATCCATTGCCATATATGCATTTGTTATCGCCTTGATTATCCTTTTTGCAAATCCTCTTATCGGGTATATTGTAAAATGAAATTCAATATCTGGACACTTTTATTTCAGATAATAAACTTTGTTATTTTGCTCTATATCCTTAGAAGGATATTATATAAGCCCATACGGGAAATTATTGAAAAACGGAGAGGGCTTATAGCAAAAACTGTCGAGGATGCCGAAAAGACAAAAAAAGAGGCACTGGAACTTAAGGAAAAAAACAAGAAAGAATTGAATAAGGTAAAGGAACTTCAAAGCCAAATGCTCGAACAGACGAGGGAGGAAGCTCTTAAAGATAGAAATAAGTTACTGGGCGAGGCTGAGAAAGACGCAGTTAAAATAATCGAAAAAGAAAAGGCCTTGTTTGATGCGGAAAAAAGAAGGGTGGAGGCAGAGTTAAAAAATAAAACTATTGAGATTGCCTCCGTTTTTGTATCAAACCTTTTAGGAGACATTTCAGATGAAGAGCTTCATAAGGCAATATTGAGAAAGTTCATGAAAGAGAACGGAAAAATTATTTCTGATATTTCCAAAATAAAGGAAACCGTGGAGACATTAAACATAGACATCGTTACCGCGTATCCGTTACCTATGGACGATATAAAACTCTTTCAAGAAACTATTGAATCACACATTGCAAAAAAAGTGAACATCAATACAACAGTTGATAAGGCTCTTATTGCTGGCGTAAGGGTAAAGGCCTACGATATGATTTATGATTCTTCGCTGGCAGGCCAGTTAAATGCACTCGCTTCCGGGCTGAAAGAAACCACATAAATGGAAAAAGAATTAACGGCCTTTTTAGAAAAAGTAAAAGATAAAGTCAAAACCAGCAGATTCTCTATCGGGATTACTGAAGAGGGAAAAGTGCTTGCCGTAGGAGATGGTATTGTCCATATCGCTGGTCTAAGAGATGCAAAACTGTACGAACTTATAAAGTTTGAAAGTGGTGATGAGGGTATAGTATTTGACCTCGATGTCGATAGCATTGGTGTAGTGCTGCTTACTGAGCGCAATGGAATAATGGCCGGTGATAAAGGATATAAAACCGAACAAATTGCTTCAGTAAATGTAAGCGAAGAGCTTTTAGGGAGGGTATTGGATGCCCTTGGTAATCCTATAGATAATGGACCTAAACCAGAGAAAACTACATCCTATCCGGTAGAAAGAGAAGCCCCTTCCCTGTTGCAAAGAGACTTTATAACTGAACCTCTTTATACCGGTATAAAAGTCATTGACTCTATGCTTGCCATAGGCAAAGGGCAAAGAGAATTAATCATTGGTGACCCCTCGACAGGTAAGACGTCGATAGCTGTGGACACCGTTATTAATCAAAAAAATACTAATGTAATCTCTGTTTTTGTTGTCATAGGGCAGAAAAAGTCACATGTCTTAAAGATCATTGGAGAAATAAAGAGATACGGTGATTTCTCAAAGACCATATTTGTTATTGCCGATGCATCAAACTCTCTAGGACTCCAATTTATTGCACCTTACAGCGCTACAGCCATAGCCGAGTATTTTCTCGATAAAGGGAAGGATGTCCTTGTTGTTTACGATGATCTGACAAAACACGCTGACGCGTATCGATCATTAAGCCTTTTACTGAAGAGACCGCCAGGCAGAGAAGCATATCCGGGAGATATATTCTTTATTCACTCAAGACTCCTCGAACGATCTGCGAAACTCAATCAAAAGAGCGGCGGAGGATCCATCACGGCTCTCCCGATAGTGGAAACACAGCAGGGCAGGATGTCATCCTATATTCCCACAAACCTCATCTCGATAACGGATGGTCAAATATATCTGGATACTTTACTGTTCAACAAAGGTATCCGGCCCGCAGTGGACGTTAGCAAATCTGTGTCGAGGATAGGAGGAAAGGCCCAGGTAGAAGCAATGAAAGCCGTGGCCGAAAGGCTGAAAATAGACTATTCAAGATTCATAGAAGTGGAAGTATTTACCAAATTTGGAGCGCATTTGGAAGAAGAAACCGCGAAACTCATCAGACGCGGCGAACGGTTAAGGGAAATTCTAAAACAGCCACAATTTCATCCCTTTACTCTTGAAGATGAGGTGTTAAGCTTCATAATTTTAGAATCAGGCATACTCGATACTATTGCAATTGCCTTGGTAGAAAAAGTTTGCAAGGAAATAATCAATAAGACAAAATCCACATTTCCGGAAATTATAAGCCGCATGAATCGCGAGGGTTTGCTTGGGAAAAAGGACTTGGAGATATTAACGGATTTCATTGCAAAAGAAAGGGTTTAAACTTGCCTTCTTCTCTGGATATTGAAAAAAAGATAAAAGCCTTATATACCATAGAAGATATTGTCGGCGCTATGAAAGCATATGCCGGGGTCACGATGAGGAGGACAGAGGATCTTGTTCAAAATATAAGGGCATATGAAAATAATCTTCTTTTTGCGATGGCCGATATTGTATTTCACTACCCAGGCATATCATTGAAGGAACAAAACGAAGGGAAAAGAATTCTCGTGGCCTTTGGTTCCTCGCAAGGACTATGCGGTTCTTTTAATGAAAAAATGGTTGATGTTGTTTCCAAGGTAATTACCGGCAATGATATCCTGTTTGCTATAGGGAAGAGATTAAAATCGTCTTTTGAATTAAAACATGTACCTTATGAAGATTACAGCGATTCCGTAACGAGCATTAACGGAATACGGCCAGCCTTAAAAGAGACTGTTTCGAAAATAATGAATATATACAGTAAGGAAGAATACTATAACCTTACCCTCATCTTCACCTATATTTTTGAAAAAAAGGCTGAAATTTCTGTGGAACAAATCCTCCCCCCTGATATTAATAAAGTAAGCGCTTTAAACCCAACCAGAATTCCGCCGTTTACGTACCTTGAACCAAAGATTATATTTAATAAAATCTTAGAGGAATTCTTATTTATCAGTCTTTACCGATGTTATATGGAGTCACTCAGAAGTGAGAACTGGTATCGGCTGAAAAGCATGGACGGTGCATCAGAAACTTTAAAAAGACAGCTATCGAACCTTAACTCTGTACAGATGTATACCAGACAGGAAGAAATTACGGAAGAAATGCTTGAGATACTGGGAAGCGGGATGTTTTACAAAAAATAGATGCCTGTTTAGAGTTCGGGGAATTGCGGCTAACCAGTTTATTTTAGTTCCGAGACTTTTCTTTCCAAGGGTATGCAATGTCATGAGTGTGAGATAAAATATTTGCTCTAAAAAATATTTATTGAAGAGGGATCAGATGAACAAAAGCCTCATCGATAGAGAGATTGACTGGCATCCCATGAGTGAGCTTAAGCTCCTTGGCCACGATCCGGCTTATACGTGTTTTAAGGACTTCATGCGGGGTAACTAACACCTTTACTTCGAGATCCCTTCCGATGGGATGAATGGATTCTATCGTCCCGGCAAAAACGTTTTTACCCGGGTGTATACGATGTGTGCGAAGATGGATAGCGCCGGGGCGGATGCATACCGTTACCTGGTCTCCCTCTGACAATTCTAAAGAAGCATAAGTTTTTAAAATAATGTCATTTGTCTGAATTGTTATCTTCTTTCCAAACGTATGAAGGATTTTTCCTTTCAGCATATTTTCTGTATTCAGAAAGCGGGCAACAAATAAAGTTTTAGGCTTATAAAAAACCTCATCCGGACTTCCAGATTGCTCTATTTTACCGTTGTTTAAAATACCAAACCGGTCTGCTAATTCCAAAGTTTCCTGTTGGTCGTGCGTAATATAGATCATGGTGATGCGTAGCTTTTTTTGAAGCTCTTTAAGTTCTGCCTTGATCTTTTGCCGTGTTTCTATATCCAGAGCACTTACCGGTTCATCCAATAATAGGAGCGATGGTTCAATAATCAATGTCCTTGCCAATGCCACCCTCTGCATCTGCCCTCCACTCAGTTGGGATGGGAAATGATATTCGAGTCCCCGCAGACCAAAATCATCAATAATTTGTCTAACCTTTGTTTGTATGATATTTTTCGAGACCTTGCGCAGTCGTAACCCAAAGGCAATATTATCAAAGACCGTGTAATTGGGAAAAAGGGCGTAATTTTGAGGCACATACCCAATGTTGCGTTCACCAGGGCTAAGATTGGTGACATCTCTCCCATCGATGATTACCCGGCCACTGTCAAATTTCTGAAGGCCCAGGATACCGAGGAGTAAGGTCGTCTTTCCACTGCC
>JAUQXU010000282.1 GCA_030837935.1 Candidatus Brocadia sp. | reverse complement strand
AATCGAGGAAAAACAAGCATTCGCTAACGAAATAAATGACTACTTCAAAACAAACGGAATTGGCTGGAAACTAGAAAATGGACAAATACTATTTCGCGGAGGCGAGATATTCGAAACCCACTTACACAAAGCTGAAAAACGCTTGATTTAACAGACCTCCAGACAGCGAAAAGTGAAATTAAAGAGGCAATAAAGGACATATCAAAAAGACCTAATCCAGATATTACGGGAGCAGTTCAACATTCCATCGCTTGTTTGGAGTGTGTTGCAAGAGAAATAACAGGGGACAAAAAACTGACGCTCGGAGAGTTAATTAAGAAAAACCGTGAAATTGTTCCAGCACCATTAGACACAGTAATCGAGAAAATGTGGGGTTTTTCATCTGAACAAGGGAGACACCTACAAGAAGGAAAAGAACCAGCTTTTGAGGAGGTCGAATTATTAGTAGGACTTTCTGCATCCATCTCGACTTATTTGGCAAGAAAATCACCAAAGTTTAAAGAAACTGGGACAATTGATTTTCTTTAAAATAATTATAAGCACAAAATAGTTGCTGCAAAGCTTGGTTTTTTAATCTATCTGGATTCGGATTGGGAGACACAACTGTGTTAAAAGTAGGAATCATCGGTGCCACGGCCTATACCAGTCTTGAGCTCATAAAAATCCTCCTGCATCATCCAGAGGTAAAGATTACCTATCTCGGCGTGCGACGAACCGATCGTCCCAGGATATCAGACATATTTCCCACCTTAAAGAACCTGCTCGATTTGCCATGTGAGACCATTGAGCAGAAAGAAGTCCCGCAAAATATTGACCTTGCTTTTATTACCTTACCGCCGACCATTTCCATGCAATATGTCCCCCTGTTTACACAAAGAGGCATCAAGGTTATAGACTTTAGTGCCGATTACCGTTTTCGTGACAAATCACTCTATGAAAAATGGTATAAGGCACAACATACGGACAGTAGGGGAATAGAAACAGCCGTGTATGGTCTTCCGGAACTTTTCAGGGAGGAAATCAAAAAGACTGATCTGGTAGGTAATCCAGGCTGTTATACCACTGCAACGATATTGGCCTTAGCCCCTTTACTCACGAAAGGGATCGTCTTTGCAGAAGATATTATTGTAGATGCAAAATCGGGTGTGTCCGGGCGTGGGCGTGAGCCGAAAGAAGACACCCACTATTGCGAATGCAATGAGAACATCGAGGCATATAGTGTTGGAGGACATCGCCATAGCCCGGAAATCGAACATATCCTGTCCATCAAGACCAACCAGAAGGTATCTATCCAATTTGTCCCTCATCTTGTCCCCATGAATCGCGGTATCCTGTGTACCATCTATGTCAAGCCGAAGCATGGGATTACCGTCGGGGAGAATGGCCATTCGCCGGTAAGTGATCATGAGGTACACAAACTCTACAAAGAATTTTATAGGAACGAACCATTTATTCGCCTCAAAGAGGGTAATGAAACGCCCAAGACAAAGGACGTAATCTACACCAACTTTTGTGATATATTTACGAAGGTCACAGAAAACCGCATCGTCATCCTCTCCGCTATCGACAACCTTATCAAAGGCGCCGCTGGCCAGGCCATACAGAACATGAACGTGATGTGCGGATTTGATGAAGGGATGGGGTTACTATAAGCAAATCTCTTTCTTCCTGTAGTAACTGTCTTACATAGTGTTTGAACGGAAACACCCCAAAGCCAAGTGGAATAAGGCAAAGCAGGTGGAAATAGGTAATGAAGAGCGTTGAATAATACCGAGAGATAGGGTAAAATATGGCGAAAACAAAGGGATTCTTGTGTGAAAGG
>JAUQXU010000028.1 GCA_030837935.1 Candidatus Brocadia sp. | reverse complement strand
CATCATTTTGTGTATGTTGTAGATGATACTAATAATATCCAAAAGGTATATGTTGATGGCGCCGTGAAGGGCTCAACAGCAAATACGCAATCTATCTCATATGCAGGGCTGGGATCGAATACTTTTATAGGAAAGCATGCTGATGGAGATACTGTTAACGACCTAAAAGGTTTCGTCGACGAAGTCCGCATTTACAATAGAGCCTTGAGTGGCCAGGAAGTACAGGACTTATATAACGCATTTACCACCATAGATACCACGGCTCCTCATTGTTCAATAAGTATTAACAATGGTGCTTCGCACACCAACTCTACCTTGGTTACCCTAGCGCTTTCGGCTACGGATAATGTGGGAGTGACGGGTTATTACCTTTCCACCAGTCCATCAGCGCCCTTAGCATCAGCTATGGGATGGGTATCGATATCTTCTACTACCAGTTACTCGGGGAGCGTTTCATACACGTTAAGCAGCGGAGATGGCAATAAGACGGTATATGTGTGGTATAAGGATGCCGCAGGTAACGTGTCAGCAGCAGTTAGTGACTCCATTACATTAGACACAACAGCTACCATGATACATGCTCTCTATACCTTCAATGAAGGAAGCGGGACGATCGCCAGTGATTCGTCAGGTAACGGCAACCATGTCACTATTAATGGAGCAACCTGGACCACGGGTAAAAGTGGATGGGCTTTGAGTTTCAGTGGGAATAATACCTATGCTAAGAAGGCCAGTCCGTCCCTCGCATTGAAACCTTCATCGCAGGTGGCGATTTCTGCCTGGATCAAAACAAATGGTGTGGATACGTATGGATCGGAGATTGTGTCTATGGGTGATAGTTACGCACTGAGAATTACCCCAGATGGAAAGGTGAAATTTTTCTATTACAATGGGTTTGGGTGGAAGGGCGTAAACACGACCGGTATCAATGTGATCGATGGTTTATGGCATCATATCGTTGGGCAAAAAACCAGTGCCGGACTAGAAGTGTATGTTGATGGGGTTCTTAAGGGAAGCATAAGTAACACGGGCACGATTGCGTATACCCTGGGCAAGGACTTTTTCATAGGTAAGCATGGAAATGCCGAAGCTATCTATGATTTTAAAGGTCTTATTGATGATGTCCGCGTTTACGATAGGGCTTTAAATACCCAGGAAATACAGAACATGTATAATTAATGTTCTTTACTATAAAAGATACCACAATATTTCATTGTTCTCTAAGTTTTAACAGAGGTACTTCTTACGGCAGACAATATCTTGACTTTTGAGATGTTTTATAATATCGTGGGTTGACATTAAATTCGCTGTAAGTTCTTAAATTTGTTACCATATAATAGTTTAGTTTTTTGAAAAGCCCAAATAGATGAAAATGTCTTTGTGATAGAATGTAGGGACAATTCGTAAATTGTCCCTACATTGCACGATAAAGTCATCATTGTAGTTTTTTTCAAAAAAGAAACTGTTACATTATTGTTAGATTGAGGCTGGTGCATGGTAAGGATAGTATTAAAT
>JAUQXU010000004.1 GCA_030837935.1 Candidatus Brocadia sp. | reverse complement strand
TATCAAGCTTTTCGGTAATTCCCATGAGGAGCTCATTGTACTCTCCCCCGTTCAGTGAATAATACATTTTCACCGAACCCGGATCAATAACATCTTTAGATACAACATAAATTGAATAGCTTGTATTATCTCCAACAGGCTCAATTACAGGCTTGTTGCTGATCATCATTCCGTGATATAAAGCCGCTTCGTATGAATTAACGAGTCCCCAGCCGTAAATATTGTTCGGGTTATCTTTTTTGTTTGCAGTATTTTTCAATGCTTCCATAACCTGCGCGGGGGTAAGCTCAGGATGCACGGAAAGTATCAGCGCGCATACACCTGCTGTCAGCGGACATGAGAACGAAGTACCGTTTGAAAAAGAGTAACCCGCAGTATCTGAGGTTCCCGTATATGATACCGCTGTATAAACATCAACACCCATGGCAACAACATCGGGCTTCATTCTGCCATCGCTGGTTGGACCGTTTGAGCTGAAATAAGCAATGTGCCCCGCGCTGTCAACAGCGCCAACAGCAATAACATTTGCGCCATCTGGCGGAGAAACTATGCTTGGCGGCTCGGTCTGGCTTTCATTGCCCATGGAGTTCAGCACAACTACTCCAAGTCCGGCAGCATGCTCTGCAGCCCTTACGATGATTGTTGTCTTTCCGTCCATATCTTCGTAGTAATACTGGTTGTTGGGCAGGTCAAACGGTTTGTAAATCAATGAGCTTGAAACAACTTCCACGCCCTGAGATTCCATCCATTCCATTGCCTCAAGCCAGTAATCTTCTTCAACGGGAGTTTCAGATGCGCCTGCTTCGGTCTTGCTTAAATAAAACTCAACATCAAATGCGGGCCCGATGAGCTCACCCGGGTAAAATCCGCCGAGTGTTGACATTGTTGCCGTACCGTGCCCGTCCTGGTCCCAGCTATCGCCGGGTATCTGGTTGGGCTTTAACTGGAACTGCACAGAATCATCCTTGTATATCCAGTCATATTCATCACTACCAGTCCTTGTCTTAAGGGCGGAGGGTTTCCGCCAGTTGAAGCCGTCATCGCACATACCAAGCTTAACTCCGAATCCGGTCACACCGAAATTATGCAGTGCCGGGACTTTAATCTGTTCATTCTGCCAGTACGAAAAGCCATAATCATATTTATTCTTGGCAGGCTGTTCAACTATTTCACTTTTAACAACAGGCCTTGTATTGGAATACTTCACAAACTCAAGGAAATTCACGCCTTCAATTTTGGCAACTATCCCGAGAGCTTTTACTTTATCAAGCAGATCTTTTGTTGCAGTAACACTAACCGCATTAAGCCACTTTGATACTGCATTCGTCTTCAATCCAAGCTGTTTAACGCGCTCAATGTAATCTGTATTTACGGGAATATCATCATACCCGACAAGCTTATCAGCAGTGAGAACTTTTGATCTTCTCCAGAGCGCTTTTGCTGTCAAACCTGATACTGCGAGCTTATAAGCATCGCTGCCCTCTTCGATCACATCCGAAGGCTTATATGCGCCTTTATCCTTAAAGTATATCCAGTACCTGTATTCAGTTTTTTCGGGATTCAGCTTCTGCGAAAATACAACCGGTGTAATCTGAACCGTTATGAGAAATAATAATATTATTTTAATTCTTGCCAAGCTTTTATGCTCCTGTTGATATGTTATCTTTATTTATACTGTTTGT
>JAUQXU010000281.1 GCA_030837935.1 Candidatus Brocadia sp. | reverse complement strand
CAGTTTCCCCTGAATGCATCAATAGGGTAGGTCGGCACTACAAGCCGTTTTGAATATTCACCCCTTTAATATCAAGGGTTTCCCGGTGTTACCTGCCCAAAAATAACCGTTTTTGGCTGCGAATTGCGAAAGTCGGGTTAGTCCTCCTGGCAACGGTGGGAGTGCAACCTGAGTGGAATTCAAGGAAACTTTCCAAAGGACACAGGGTTATTCCCCTGGTAGATAAGCAGACGGTGGAACAACATCCGATGATTGCCCAATTGGTTTACCAGTTAGGGATAGATATTGACAAGGTGCTCCATCCTCGTCCTACTCTTGAAATTGAGCTGGAAAGTAAGATTTTTAATGTGTTTCACGTGCCCGATGCACTGGGAAGTCCGCATATTCCGGCTCAGGATGAATTTGTGATCCCTTTCGAAATTAAATCAGCATTGGGGTTTGGAAGTATGTTGCCTACGGGGAATTTATTTACGGTGGTTATATTCTCGAAGACGAGGGTTCCACGGAATACGGCAGAGATGTTCAAATATCTCGCCTTGAATACAAGGATGGCGGCGTTGCCCTTTGTATCAAAAAAAATTTACGTAGACGAGAAGACCGTGCTTGACGAAACCGAGAGACTCAGGTCGATCATTGCCACGCAAACGAGTTTATTGAGTGTATATAAGAAAACCGCCGTTAATCAATCCAAACGTCTGGAGAGTTTTTCGCTGAAATTTACGCTGTCTTTGGCGAAATTTACCAAAAAAGCCTGGCTCTACATTTCTTTGATAACCATGTCGAAAATCAAAAATGCAAGTTTAGAAGAATTAAAGCACATGCGTGGCGATGCGGATCACCTGGAATATTTTTCATCGGATGCAATGGAATTAGTGATTCGGGAGTATGTCTCAGCCTATCATGTATTTCATGACTTCATGGATCGGGCGAGCACGTATGGCATGGACACCTTTTTTCAAGACATGATTTATATCTTGCATTTTATTCAGGATGTTACATTGTTTAAGCAGGCGAATCCTGATAAGCCTTTCATTTATGAAGCACAGAATCATCCTTTCTTAATGGAAAAAGTAAGAAAGGTTTTAGGGGAAGGCACCCAGAAATTTCTGGATTATATGATTGAGCTAAAAGAAAAAAAGCCGGACCTGTTCTACGACCTCTTAACCGACTATGAATTATCGTCACGCAGAATAACCCCGATAATGCACGAACGGTAAAAAGATTGATACTACTATACACTAACACGCTTCCATCTCCCTCTTTTATACAGGATGTAGATAGCAACGGCACGGATAATCCAGTCAACTGCCGCCCCAAACCATACACCCGCTAATCCCCATCCGAGTGTAATGCCAAATAAATAAGCTAAAGGGACATGGAGACATAAAGTGCTTACGATAGTAATGATCATGGGGCTTATCGTATCGCCGGCGCCACGAAGACCACCAGCGTAAACCATGTATATGGCTAAGGCGGGTTGCTCCAGTGCGGCGACCATTATGCAGACAACGGCTAATGAAAGCACGCGGGATTCTGGTTTAAAAATCATTGCCATTTGTTCGGGAAATATCAGGAATATTACGGCAAAGAACCCCATCAGACCAAGGGCAAAATAGCAACTGCGTCTCATACTGAGTAATGCCAGGTCTGTATTCTTCGCACCAAGGCTCTGTCCTACCAATGTTGCAGTTGAAACGGCCAGTGCAAATCCCGGCATGAAGGAGATTGATTCGATACGAACGGCAATCTGGTGTGCTGCCAGCGGTACTGTTCCCAGGATCGTGACAATTTTGGTAAAGAACAGAAATCCCATCTGCGTTAAAAAGGCATCGATGACAGCTGGGACAGAGATACGGAGGATCCTTTGTAGGGATTCGATATGTATCCGGGTTACATGGTGTATACGGATATGTACCATACACTTCCCTGCAAAGAGTTTTGTTAATAGTAAGCATGTTCCGATAGTATACGCAATGGCTGTTGCCCACCCCACACCTGAGACACCCAATTTGGGGAATGGCCCTATACCAAAGATTAACAGCCAGTTAAACAGGATATTGATGCAATTAACAACGAGGGTGACCTTCATGGGTGTCCTGGTATCACCAGCCCCGCGCAGGACACCGCTGCATGCAAGGATAACGAGGCGAAATACCAGGAACCCCCCAACAATCTGGAGATAATCCGTACCAAGATCTGCGACATGGGGTTCTGCACTCATCAGGAGTAAAATTTTATTTGCAAAAAATATCAAAAACGGTGTAACCACCAGCCCCAGTATGAGTGACATGAGGATTGCCTGTGCTCCAACTATCTGGGCTCGGTCCTTTTCCTTTGCCCCAATATATCTTGCAACAATACTGGCCGAGCCAGTGTTGAGGGAAGAGAATATCATGGAGATAACAAAAAAGAGGGTGCCTGCCAGGCCTACGGCAGCAATGGAGTCCGTTCCCAGGCGTCCTACCATAAGTGTGTCTGAGATAAAGACGCTCATGTGCAGGATATTTTCAATAGCTACGGGGATACACAGTTTAAAGATGTTTTTATTAAGGTTTTTTTCTGTGAGATCAAGCAAATGCATGGAAGTTGAAATTATTAGTTCCTTTACAAAAAAAATAGGCAGGTGTGATGTTGAATCGCAAAAAGGGATTTTACGGGAAGTGCGTAGGAAAAGTACAACTACATTACCTGTATTCTTTTGGCCCTATTTAAAGCAAAGGCAATTCCTTAGGAACAACGATAATGCCTCTTTCTGTAATAGTGAACTGACGGGCATCCTCTTCAGGATTATACCCGATGTGTCTCCCGTCCGGGACCGTTACTAATTTGTCAATAATGGAATTTCGAATTTTAACATTTTTGCCGATACTCACACCCTCCATGATAATTGAATCGTAGACCTCTGAATAATTTTCGATCCTTACATTTGGTGAAATAATTGACTTCTCCACACGGGCGCCACTGATAATACAACCATTAG
Organism: Candidatus Brocadia sp.; assembly: GCA_030837935.1. Taxonomy (GTDB): domain Bacteria; phylum Planctomycetota; class Brocadiia; order Brocadiales; family Brocadiaceae; genus Brocadia. The sequence continues at coordinate 9,321 of JAUQXU010000281.1, read as the reverse complement.
AAACCAGGGAATTCAGAACCGTACCGTATCTTCCACCAGGAAAAAGTTCTGAAAACACGGTCTTTGCAGGAGGATTCTGCTCATGATACGTGCGAATTGGCCAGGATTTGTCGTAGAGATTAAAGATAGGTTCTATCTGGATAAGATCCATATTTGCATCCCAGTATGCATCCAGCGTCCCTATATCTCTCCAGTATTTAACGGCCTTATTGTTTTTATCATTAAATATATATGCGAACAAACGACCTTCATGAATCATCGAAGGAATAACATTCTTACCGAAGTCATGGCTGGTATCTTTTTTGGCATCTTCAATTATCCGTTTTACCAATACTTCCGTATTGAAGAGATAAATCCCCATAGACACCAGCGCTGCGTTGGGGTTTGAGGGCATTGGTTTGGGATCAGCTGGTTTTTCCACAAAATCCACAATTTGATGTTCATTATTTATACTTACGATACCAAAACGGCTCGCTTCGTTTAACGGTACTTCAATACAGGGTACCGTGACGTCTGCGTGCAAAGCCTCATGGAATTCTATCAATTCGCGGTAATCCATTTTATAAATATGGTCACCTGCCAGGATCAAAACTTTTTCTGGTCGTTCTCTTTCCAGTACATAGATATTTTGATATACGGCATCGGCTGTTCCCTGGTACCACTGATCACTTGTTCTCTTTTGCGGCGGTATACTTTCAATAAATTCACCCAATTCATAATTATTTATATTCCACCCAATTCTTAAATGCCTGTCCAGGGAATAGGATTTATACTGCGTCAATATGCAAATCTTCTTCAAACCGGAGTTAATACAATTACTTAAGGGGAAATCAATAATACGATAAATGCCGCCAAAAGGAACCGCCGGCTTTGCTCTGTCTTTTGTCAGGGGATAGAGTCGTTCGCCCTGCCCGCCCGCCAGTAACATCACAAGTACCTTTTTGGACATTTCATTAATAAAAAGAGTGGACATGCCGTATATTAAATTAAAAAATTTAGGTGATATTCATGGTCATAAGGAATTCGGCGTTGGTTTTTGTCTTGGCCAGCCTGTTTTTGAGTAATTCCATGGCTTCAGTGGGATTCATTTCATTGAGCACCTTACGAAGCATCCACATACGTTTCAGTTCTTCAGGATTTACGACCAGCTCTTCTTTTCTGGTACCGGAACGGGTGATGTCTATAGCCGGGAATAATCTGCGATCTGCCAATTTTCTGTCCAGGTGCAGTTCCAAATTGCCCGTGCCTTTAAACTCCTCAAAGATAACTTCATCCATCCTGCTTCCTGTATCAATTAATGCCGTTGCGATAATGGTAAGACTGCCGCCTTCTTCAATGTTTCTTGCGGCGCCAAAAAACCTCTTCGGTTTTTGAAGCGCACTGGCATCCACACCGCCAGAAAGGATCTTTCCACTGTGAGGAACCTCGGTATTGTATGCCCTTGCCAATCTGGTAATGGAATCGAGTAAAACAACAACGTCTTTACCGTATTCTACCATCCGCTTGGCCTTTTCTATCACCATTTCGGCTACCTGAATGTGTCTGCTTGCGGGTTCGTCAAATGTTGAGCCAATAACCTCTGCGTCAACTGACCTGTCCATATCAGTAACCTCTTCCGGCCGTTCGTCAATGAGAAGAATAATCAAATACACTTCGGGATGATTTTTGGTGATGCTGTTTGCTATTTTTTGTAATAGCACGGTTTTCCCCGTTCTGGGGGGTGCCACGATTAAGCCCCTTTGCCCTTTTCCAATAGGAGTGACCAGGTCCATAATCCTCGTTTCAAGCTCAGTCGGGCTTTTTTCTAAGAAGAGTCTTTCTGTGGGATGTAAAGGGGTGAGGTCATCAAAGACAATCTTTTCGCCCATGATCTCCGGATTCTCAAAATTGATGGCCTCTACCCGAAGTAAGGCAAAATATCTTTCTGTGTCCTTTGGTGGTCTGATCTGACCGGATACTACAGCGCCGGTTCGTATGCCAAATCGGCGGATCTGTGAAGGGGAGATATAGATGTCATCCGGACAAGGCAGGTAATTGTAATCCGGTGACCGTAAGAATCCAAACCCTTCGGGAAGCACCTCAACAACCCCTTCCCCGTACATAAGACCGTTCTGATTGACTCTCTCTTTAAGAATTTTGAAAATCAGATCTTGCTTTTTCAGCCCTGTATACTCTTTTATGCCTTCACTTTTTGCGGTTTCCTGCAATTCCTTAATGGTCATTTTTTGCAATTCTGTAATATGCATCTCACCGCGTTTAATTTCTTCGTACTTTTCATTTGTTTCCTGATCTACCACCACAGGTTCTTTTTTGCCGTTTGTCACTGCCATGTAATCTTTCCTCCTTAAAAGTGAGAATTAAATTTTTTCTATATAAAGCTGCCAAAATTCTTTTATCTGTCTGAAGGTATTTTCTTCCGTAAAATTATTGTCGATGACGTAATCTGCATTCTTCCGCTTATGTTCCAAACTCATTTGAAAATGTTCCCTTTTTTCTAATTCACCATCTTGCCAATGACGGCTGATTTTGCTCCGACATACCCTCTGGTCTCTTACGGTATTTACAAAGATAATAAAATCACACATCAAAGAAAGACCGGATTCCTCTAACAATGCAGCATCGATTACCATAGCTCTGCGGCGTCCCCGCTTTTCTATCTCAGCAATCTTTGAGCGTATCTGTTCGATGACGATGGGATGCAGAATGTTGCAAAGATCATCCAGACAAGTCTTGTCCTGGAATACAATTTCTGCGAGCCGTGATCGGTCAATCTTGCCATAGATGTCCCGGATGACATCTCCAAACCTTTCTATAATTTTGTTTTTTACGTCGTTTACAAGGATTAGCCTGTGACACATTTCATCGGCATCAATAATTTCGGCTCCCAGTGAAGCCAGCATACGGGCAACCGTACTTTTTCCGCTTGATATGCCACCTGTTATACCAATGATCGCCGGTTTGGGATTCACTCTGTTTCCATCCAGTTTTTTCCGGTTTTTATGTTTACCTTAACCGGAACGTTTAAAGTAACTGCATGACTCATTTCTTCTTGTACCATGAAACGTGTCAAGGCTAATTTACTTTCATGTACCTCAAAGAGTAATTCGTCATGTATTTGAAGGAGCATCTTTGCCTCATAGCTGCCCTTCTTCAGCTGGGTGTGGATCTTATTCATGGCAACTTTTATTAAATCAGCTGCAGAGCCTTGAATGATCGTATTAACAGCAATGCGTTCCGAAAGGTTTCTGCGTTTTTTATCTTCAGAGCGAAGGTCGGGTATAAACCGTTTTCTATGAAAAAGTGTTTTTACATATCCACGTGTTCCTGCTTCTTCTATAACCTTGTCTCGAAATCTTTTTACACCTTGATATAAATCAAAATAGGTTTTAATGAACTCCCGCGCCTCTTCCAGAGGCAGTCCCGTATCCCTGGAAAGTCCAAAATCACTCAATCCGTAAATTATTCCAAAGTTAACAGCCTTTGCATTCTGTCTCATCTCCGGAGTCACGTGTTCTATTGAGACACGGTAAATGGCAGAGGCGACTGCAGAATGAATATCCTCGTCCTGATGAAATGCGGTCACCAGAGCACTATCTTCGGAAAAGTGTGCGAGGATGCGCAATTCTATCTGTGAATAATCTGCTGATAAAAACACGGCATCATTTCCCGAAGGGATAAAGGCACGCCGTATCTCCTTGCCTATGCTAGTTCGAATCGGAATGTTTTGAAGGTTCGGCTCACTGCTGCTGAGTCGTCCTGTGGCTGTTACTGTTTGATTAAATGAGGTATGTATACAGCCAGTATCTTGGTTTATCATAGATGGCAGGGCATCGATATAGGTGTTTTTTAACTTTGTAAGCTGTCGATATTCAAGTACTAATTTGGGTAAGGTATGTTGCCACGCAAGGGTAGCCAGGACATTTGCATCTGTTGATAATCCTGTTTTGGTACGCCTTACATGAGGCAATTCAAGTTTACCAAAGAGAATTTCACTCAATTGCCTGGGAGAACTGATATTAAACTCGTACCCTACCGAAACATAAATTTCCTTCTCAAGCTGCTGTAATTTCGTAGTTAAATTATCGGACATGTCTTGTAAAACATGAGTATCTAAATGTATCCCATTCCATTCCATTTCAGCCAAAACGTAAATTAAAGGGATTTCTATATCCTGGAGCAAACGCAACAGCTCTTCTTTTTTGAGCAGTGGTTCCATGGCGCCGGCTAAGCGAAATGAGATGTCGGCATCCTGGCAGGCATATTGGCAGACCCTGGTGACATCTACTCGGTCCATGGTGACCTGTTCTTTGCCGGATCCCAACAATTCCTGCGTGGTTATTGTTTTATATGATAAATACTCAAAAGCAATGTCATCCAGGTTATGATTCCTTTTTGCCGGATTCAGGAGATAGGAAGCAATCATGGTATCAAATACAATCCCTTGCAAAAGAATGTCGTACTTTCTGAGTAGGAGGAGGTCGTATTTAATATTTTGTCCAATTTTGTTGATGTTTTCATTTTCTAAAACTGGTCGAATTTTTGAAAGTACTGCGTCTTTATCTACATGCGCTGTTCCTTCTGGCGCCATAACTGGTATGTAATACGCTTCCCTTGCCTCCCAGGAAAATGAGATACCCACGATCTGTGCCCTAAGGGGGTTGGCGCTGGTTGTTTCCAAATCTACGGCAAAGACCTTCTGTTTCTTCAATTGATCAAGGAATGTATTAAACTTTTCCATGGTATCTATAAGTTGGTACCGTGTTTCTTCGGTCTTTGCCGTCGCAACCATATCCGCAAGAAGGGTATTAAATCCAAATGCCTTGAACAGTTTTTTTAGTTTTATGTTTTCTCCTGTATTTAACTTGCAGGCATTCACATCGAACCGAATAGGGATGTCGCTGTACAACTTCAAAAGTTTCTGAGAGAGTCTGGCCTGTTCTGTAAATGACCGTAAATTTTCCTGTCTCTTTTTTCCGGAAATATGATTTACATTCGCGAGAACATCTTCCAGTGATCCCCATTTTTGGATAAGTTCCAGTGCTGTTTTATCACCAATACCCGGCACCCCGGGAATATTATCCGAAGTATCGCCTGAAAGGGCTAAAACGTCTATCGTCTGTTCTGGCCGTATGCCTTTTTCTCTGAGCAGGGATTCAGAGTCAATCATCGTACCTTTTTTGGCATTCAATATTTTTACTTGTGGACTCAGTAATTGTTCCATGTCTTTGTCTGAAGTCACTATAACAATTTCGACAGGTTTGTCGGATAGTAATTTCACCAAGGTACCAATGAGGTCGTCTGCCTCATAGCCCTTCGCTGCATAAACAGGAATATTGTATGCCCTGACGACTTTATAAATCAGAGGAATTTGTACCTGTAATTCATCGGGTGTTGGTTTACGGTTTGCTTTATACTCATGATAACTCGTATGTCTATGGGTGGCCCACTTTGTATCGAATACCACGACTATGTATTCCGGATGATGCTCTCTGAGTAACTTCTGCAGCATCCTTGTGAATCCGTATACGGCATTTGCTGGTTTCCCGTCAGGCGTTGTAAGTCTTGCCGTGATGGCATAAAAAGCCTGGTAGCAATGCGAATGACCATCGATGATAAAGAATCGCTCTGACATTCTTGGTTAGCGATGTAAAGCCTTGCGTGCCATCAAAACAATGATTTGCTCAGGAGCATCTGAAATACATGCAGACAGGCAATTGCTGGGCAAGACAAATTGCGGAGATATACGGTAAATTATTCTATGATTTATATTTTAAAAATGTGGAAAACCAAAATATCGTAACTTTGCAATAAAAATATCTGCACTACTCGTTAAAGAAGTTGGAAAATACCAGAACAAACTAAGGAAAGGTTAGCGTACGGCTTCTGCTAACTTTAGGCTGGACAACCTATCATTATCAAAAATCAATATTTATATGATATTCTTCGTGACTAGACTAAGAGAATACCATCATTAAAATTTATTGTCAAGGTAAATAATAAATTTTGATGTATATAATTCATCATAATCAACATGCTGCTGCTACTGCTGTCGCCATACCTGAAACCATGAAAACAGTTTAAATATTTTTATGTGTCCTCTCACCAAAGCAGCATGGTCGCTGACAAAGAGTTGCTCCATTCACAGAAACATTACGACACGACGTCACTTTCGAATGAGGTCTTTATCGAATTCCATTTTTTATGAAAAATACAAGAATATTCCTTGAAAATATCCATAGGAGGTGTTATTCTCTTGTTCATTAAACTCATGAAAGGGTCACAGAATATTTAAGTTGTTTTAGACCCCGCCCTGAAATGGCGCATCTTGGAAATAATTTAGAATAGGTGGCGGTGTAGCTCAGTTGGTAGAGCAGCGGACTCATAAGCCGCGCGTCGGGGGTTCAATTCCCTCCACCGCTACCAAATCTCATAACCCAATGCCCGATGTGAGGAAACACTACGTTATATCACGGGCTTTTCGCACACGTCACCGATCTCCTCATTGTTGCAGACCGGGCTAAATCCCTCTTCTCCGGTCTTTTTGCTGATCCATAAACTGATGATATACATCAATTCGACTTGAAGAATAAAAAATATTTCAAAAAAATTTTTATTGATCTAAAAACGTTATGTTGGCCTAATAGGGCAAATATCAAACCTGAATAGGTGTATGAAATCGGTGTACTAACTGCGAATCATCAAAAAGTGGAAACCATTGAAAGCTTTAACAATTTTAACAAAGAAAGGATTAAAAGATCAGGATTCACAGGAAACCCAGGAATAGTCAATTTCCAAAACGCGTAATTAATTTTAATGATTAGTTTATAATAAGGAGTATTACCTTGAAAAAAATTATAATCGTGCTTTTTATTGCCCTATTTTGTATTGCGCAAGCTGCCTGGGCAGATTCGTCAAGTCCCCGCGTTCGGCTGGAAACCAATAAAGGCATCATTCTCCTGGAGCTTGACTCAAAAGCGGCCCCAAAAACTGTGGAGAATTTCCTCCGCTATGTCCAGGATGGATTTTATAATGGTACTATTTTCCACCGGGTAATTAAAGGGTTTATGATCCAGGGAGGAGGTTTTACAGCCGACATGCAGCAAAAACCTGCACGGGCATCGATCACGAACGAGGCTGATAACGGACTCAGGAACCGGCGCGTTACGGTGGCTATGGCGCGTACCATGGATCCCCACTCCGCCACCGCCCAATTCTTCATTAACACGGTGGACAACACATTCCTTGACTATAAAGGGAAAACCACCAGTGGCTGGGGTTATTGTGTATTTGGTAAAGTTATTGAGGGTATGGATGTGGTAGATGTTATAGAGAATCTGCCTACCACAACCAAAGCCGGATTCCAGGATGTTCCTGCTTCTCCTGCTGTCATAGAACGTGCAATCATAGAGAAATAAGTCTGCTGGGGTATCCGCTTGACTTCTATATTTAGACCTAGTTTACAAGACATGTATTTCAGGAAATAGATGGTTGTGGCGAATCAGGCAATTTTTAAAACAGGAGTCGTAAAATTTATACCAAGACAGCCGATAACTTATAGAGTATAAGTTCAGCGCTGGAAAAAGACTGAATCACTGAAATAAATGGCCTGGAGAGAGAAATCTAATCTATGAAAACCCACCGGGAAAAGGCCGATCAATCCAAACAAAGAAGTGTGTATACCAGTATAGCGTTTCGTTAAAATGGATACACAAATAATTATCATTGCGAGGAGTGGAGCGACGAAGCAATCTCTAGTTCGCAAAGACTTAAGATTGCTTCGCTGTCGCTCGAAATGACGATATACTATGTAAGCCTTTTCATGAAACGTACTACCAGACAGAAGGATATATTCGTATGCGGGAGTTAATTCGTTTTATCGTAATAATCGTTATTCTCTTCCTTCTTCTGCTTGTAGCTTTTGGGTTGTTCCGATTAACTCCGATAGTCCTCCCTACCTGTGGTGTCGCTGTAAGCTCCATGCTTTTGGCCCTCTATCTGTTTCGCGTCCATAAAATCCACGGCCTGAATATTCACGGAACGTTGGCGAGGATCATAACAGTTCGTTTTGATGGGCAGAAATTATATTGGGAACCAGAGGAGTCTCAAATTGAAGTGTATGCAAAAACAAAACTGGCAACGTTTGCCAGCATTATTTTAGGGCTAACATCCGTGTGGTTAACATTAACTATATTTTACAAAAAAGGGGCTTTCAACGGCATTGCGGGATTTTCATCAAATTTTAATCTGGCAATTGGCTACCTTGTATCCGTAACTGTCGTCATCATTACGATTGTAAAGTCGAAGCCGACGGAAACTCTTACAGACTCAATCTGGGAGCAGGCTAGTTACCTGGTAAACCAGATAAATACCGACCTGGAAAGAATCCAGGAGTTATGTTCATTAGAAACTTCTATCAAATCGATTGCTTATCAGCTGAAAGTCAGTTTTCCTGTAGATTTTAAAGCAGAAATTCAGGAGTTTGTCGGTATTCATAAGAGTGAACTTCTCTCAGGTACTACCGAACTGAATAAATTGATTGAAAGAAATATCATACGAGCCGAAGAAGATAAACTCCATTTAGGAAAGGCAAACAATCTTTACCGTGCCGCAATGAAACTTTACACGATAGTGGCTATTGAAGTGAACTGGACTGGCAGCATGCCACTGATAAAAGAAATGGAATATGACTACGAAGGCTTAGTTTCTGAAAATTTAAAATCTCTTCTGCAGGAGAGAAAATGGGATGATTTCCACGACGTTGTAAATGAAATAATGCGAGACCTCCAACGACTGAGAGACCTGGCCATAAAATATCAGGAAACAGGGTATAAGGAAGAGACAAACGGTTATAAGAAAGAGGCCGATGAAGAGAAGGCATATCGTATTATGGAAATTTCTCCTGCAGCATCAGATGAAGAAATTACGAAGGCTTACAGGGTGCTGGCGCTGAACTACCACCCGGACAATGCTGAACAAACCACTCGTGGGATTAAGAAATTAGCAGAAGAGCGGTTTAAGGAAATTAATTGGGCTTATGATTTCTTGAAAGGAATTCGAAACTTCTGAGAAGGGAGAGATTAAGATGGATGACGTGAAATCTCTAAATGATTCTGCAAATAAGGGCGCTATACCCACGGTGTTTCAACAAAAAAACTGGGTCAAAAAACTTGAGGCGGCTTCGGGGAAACCGATAAAGCCCCGCAAATCAAGCGGAACGGTATACCTTGTTGTGGATTGCTCAGGAAGCATGGCGGAAGGTAGCAAGATAGAGCAGGCAAAAAGGGGCGCTATTGGCTTTGCGAGGGAGGCTCAAAGGAAGGA
>JAUQXU010000280.1 GCA_030837935.1 Candidatus Brocadia sp. | reverse complement strand
TGAAGAGAGACGATAGTAATCTGCCAAAAGTGTTAATAGCCGATACGATAAAGGGAAAAGGCGTTCCTCGATTAGAAAATGATTCTCTCTGTCATATAAAGGCATTAAAAGAAGACGAAATTGAGAGAATAATCAGGGAGTTACCGTGAGAAATGTACAATCAGAAGTGAAGGTAATGAGAGATGTTTTCATAGAGCAAATCTGGGAAAAGATGCACGAGCGCGAGAATATTTTTCTCATATCTGCCGATTTTGGTGCTCCTGCCCTTGATAAATTGAGGGAGAAATTTAAGGATAGATTTATTAATGTTGGCATTGCGGAACAAAACCTTGTGAACATATCAGCTGGTTTGGCACTGGAAGGATTTGTTGTTTACGCATACGCTATAGCGCCCTTTATAACGATGAGGGCATATGAACAAATAAGAACAAATTTGTCGTTACTTTCTCATACACGGGAAATAAACGTAAATTTAATAGGGGTAGGCGGTGGTTTAAGCTACGATGTTGCGGGTCCAACACATCATTGCATCGAAGATATATCTATCATGAGGGTTTTGCCTAATTTCACCGTGTTTTCACCGTGTGACTGGGTCCTGACGGAAAAATTTATTGATTATTCTTTTCATGTGAATAAACCCAAATATATACGGTTAGATGGAAAGCCAATGCCAAAAATTTATAATGATAACGAAAGGTTCTCTATGGAAAATGGCTTTCATGAATTAGTGCAAGGAAGAGGCGTTTGTCTGGTTTCAACCGGATATATGACACACAAGGCCTTAAACGTGGCAAAGAGACTTAACAGGAATAATATGAACATAGGTGTTATAGACGTGTTTCTTTTAAAGCCCATGAATGAAGATTTAATTTATAATTCCTTGAAAAAATATGAGTGCATTATCACGCTTGAAGAGGCCTTTATAAATAAAGGCGGTTTAGATAGCCTGATATCTGGTGTCATGAGCGATAAACTTTCGCAGTTTAAATTAAAGAGGTTGGGTTTTGGGGATAAATATGTATTTGATATTGGGAGCAGGGAGTACTTCCATAAACTGAACAATCTCGATGAAGAATGTATCATGGGGACTGTTGAAAAATGCATGCAATAATCTTGGCAGGAGGGCTCGGAACGAGAGTACAAGAACTTACAAAAAACAAAATTCCAAAACCGATGCTTTGTATTAATGAAAGACCACTTTTAGAATATATAGTGGACTGGCTTCTCATGCAGGATATGAAAGAGATTATTTTCGCGATAGGGTTTAAAGGAGACGTGGTAAGGCAACATTTTAAAAACAACTATAAAGGAATTAAAATTCTGTATTCCGATGAAGGGGATTACCTTCTTGGTACAGGTGGAGCTATAAAAAAGGCGCTGGCCTATTGTTCAGAAAATACTGTTTTTGTTATTAACGGAGACACTTATTTTCCCGTTGATTTAAAGAAGTTTCTCTCATGTCACAAGAGAAATTATTCTGAAATTACTCTGGCATTAAAACATTTGTATAACTTTTATAGATTTGGAACCGTTGAAATAGATGCGGGCACAAGAATCAGAAGTTTCAAAGAAAAAGGGTTTTATCAAGAAGGGTTTATTAATGCCGGCATATACTGCATAAAAAAAGACATTTTATTGAACTATACAAAGGACACGTTTTCTTTTGAAAAAGAGATTCTTGAAAAGCAAATTAAAGAACTCAGAATATTCGGAAAAATATTCGATGGAATATTTCACGACATTGGTACCCCTGCCGATTACAAAAACTTCTCTGAGGTGACGAATTATGTCTAAAAAAATCGCATTAATAACAGGAGTTACCGGCATGGTTGGTTCTCATATGGCCGACTTTCTTCTTGAAAATACCGATTGGAATGTTTACGGCATGGTTAGATGGAGAAGTCCTCTGGATAATATTGAACACTTATTACCAAGGATAAACAAAGGTGACAGATTGTCATTGCTTTATGGAGATTTGAGGGATTATGTGTCTCTTGTGGAAGTAGTAAAAAAAGCGAAACCTGACTATATTTTCCATCTTGCTGCACAAAGCTATCCTAAAACAAGTTTTATTTCACCTTTAGATACGCTGGATACTAACATATTGGGCACTACTCGATTGTTAGAAGTTGTAAAGGCGTTTAGAGAATCTGATAATATCGATCCGATAATCCACGTATGTTCTTCGTCAGAAGTATTTGGCAGGGTTCCAAAAGAAAAAATACCGATACATGAGGAAACAACCTTCCATCCGGCCTCCCCTTACGCCATATCAAAGACGGGCACAGATTTAATCGGTAGATTTTATGCTGAGGCCTACGGCCTAAAAACACTGACTACCAGAATGTTTACCCATACAGGCCCACGGAGAGGTGATGTATTTGCAGAATCAACTTTTGCAAAGCAAATAGCGATGATAGAGGCCGGACTTGCTTCCCCTGTAGTTAAGACGGGAAATCTTGCCTCGCTGAGGACTTGGTCAGATGTGAGAGATGCAGTGAGGGCATATTATAAGTTAGTCACGATAAACCCTATCCCGGGCGAATACTATAATATTGGTGGAACGTTTACATGTACGGTAGGTAAAGCGCTTGACTATTTACTGAGTCTCTCTACGGTAAAGGATATAAAGACAGAGATAGAACCAGACCGATTAAGACCAATAGATGCTGACCTGCAAGTCCCTAACATTGAAAAATTCAAGAAGCATACGGGATGGAAACCTGAGATACCGTTTGAAAAAACCATGCAGGATTTATTGGATTACTGGAGACATAGAATCAAGCAAGGAAAATACTTTTTAACAAGGTAAACGTTGCACATTTAAGCAAAAAATTGGAATATGAACGAAGATCACAAGATATATGTGGCTGGTTATAGTGGGCTTGTGGGCTCTGCACTTGTCAGAAATCTCCGGGCAGCGGGTTATGACAATATTGTAACAAGAACGAGCAAAGAACTGGATATCAGAAGGCAGGAAGACACCGAAAGGTTCTTTGATGCAGAAAGGCCGGCATATGTCTTTCTTGCCGCAGCCAGGATTGGCGGAATTCTTGCTAACGATACTTACAAGGCTGAATTTATCTATGATAATATAATGATACCTGCAAACATAATACATACTGCCTATAAATATGGAGTTAAAAAACTGCTCAATTTTGGTTCCTCTTGCATATATCCAAAATTTGCACCCCAGCCTTTAAAAACCGAGTATCTTCTGACAGGCGCGCTCGAACCGGCGAACGAACCTCATGCCATTGCAAAAATAGCAGCTATAAAGTTGTGCCAATACTATAATGAACAGTACGGCACGAATTTTGTTTCTGTAATCCCTACGAACTTATACGGTATTAACGACAGTTTTAACCTGGAAACCGCGCACGTCCTGCCAACTTTACTGAGGAAATTCCACCTTGCACAGTTATTAAGGCGAAAAGAGTTTGAGGATATAAAAACAGATCTGCAGGCACACTCTTTCGGCTTTGCCCTTGATGAAAAGATAAATATGAGTAACGAAGAGGCCATACGAAATACCTTAGAACGTATAGGAGTGACTGGCGATTATGTAGTACTTTGGGGAAGCGGAGAACCATACAGAGAATTTCTCTCTGTGGACGATCTTGCTGACGCATGCGTTTTTCTGATGAATTCTTATGATACGAATGAGATAGGCGACCTTATAAATATGGGTACAGGAAAAGATATAAAAATAAAAGACCTTGCGAAGATGATACAGGAGATTGTTGGCTTTGACGGAGAAATACGATGTGACCTTTCCAAACCTGACGGTACACCACGGAAAGTCCTCGATATCTCAAAAATAAGACAGCTTGGATGGCAGCCCAAGACGTCTCTTGAAGAAGGTATAAAGATGACCTATGAATGGTATTGGAAAAGCTCATATATAAGAAAAACTGGTTCAATCTATAAGATTGAACCAACGGCAAGACCCTTTTGCATAGGTAACATTGGATGAAGAAAGAAATTTATCTGAATGAATACAATGTCTTGATGAGTAATGCTGTTTATCTCCCCCTGGTTTCGGGTCTCTTACAGGCGTACGCTACAGCTGCACCTGTTATTCGGGAAAATTATCAGTTTATGCCTTTCTTGTTTATCCGAAACCATCCAGAGAAGATATTGTCTCGGTATAAGAATCCTTGCGTTGCGGCATTTTCTGTTTCTATGTGGAATATGAATTTGAGTATAGCGATCGCCCGGGAGGTTAAAAATAAGTTTCCCGGATGTCTGATCGTTTTCGGTGGACCTAATGTACCTTTTCGTACAGATAACTTCTTTCGGCAGTATCCTTTTGTTGATGTAACCGTCAGGGGAGAAGGAGAACAGACATTTGCTGATCTATTAACAAGATTTCTTGAATCAAAGGATTTCAGAGACATACCAGGTATTTCATACCGCGATTATAAAAATAGTGAATGCATCAAAAATCTTAAAGAACGCCAATTTATTAAAGATATGGATATTTATCCTTCACCCTATTTAGAGGGGACATACGATTCTCTTCTCTCGAAGGACATTGATTTTCAAGCGATTATAGAGACCAACAGGGGATGTCCATACATGTGTTCGTACTGTTTTTGGGGAAGGGGAGGTTTGAGTAAACAGTATGGAGTATTCAGTCTCGACCGTGTGAGAAAGATTGCTGAATGGTGCGGGAAGAACAAGATAAAATACGTGTTCTGTGCAGATTCTAACTTTGGGATATTTAAGCGCGACCTTGAAATTGCACGTTATTTTGTAGATGCTAAACTAAAATACGGTTTCCCCGAGAAATTCAGGGTTTGCTATGCGAAAAACGCCGAAGACACTGTATTTGAGATCGGGAAGTTGTTGCATAAACACAGTATGGAAAAAAGTATAACAATGGCAAGACAGACTAACTACCCAGTGGCAGCCCATAATGTGGGGAGAAAAAACATAAAGATGGATCTTTTTGAAAAACTTCAAAAGAAATATAACGATGAGTATATCCCTGTGTACACAGAGTTAATTTTAGGGCTGCCCGGAGAAACCTATGATAGTTTTTTACATGGAATAGAGGAAATTCTACAGTCAGGCATTAAAAATCAAGTATTTGTCTATTTTTGCCAGGTATATCCAAATACGGAGTTGGCAGATAAGAAATATCAGGAAAAATTTAATATTTCTACCGTAAGAATTCCATTACATGAAACGCATGCCGCTGTGCGTTCAGAAGATTGTATTCCAGAATGTGAGGAACTAATAGTCTCTACCGCTAGTATGCCAGTGGATGATTGGGCAAAGATGGCCGTAATATCCTGGATTATGCAGTTGTTCCATAGTCTCAAATTAGGTTTTTATGTCATGCTCTATGTAACAGACCGTTACCATGTCAAGTACACCGGGCTCTTTGAATATATAGCCCTGTTAAAAATGAAATCTGACCAGGTAAAAATATTAAAAAAAGAAGTGATGAACTTTTACACAGCCATAGATTCTATGTTACAAGGTAATTCAAGGATGCGGAATTTACATGAATTTGGCGACATCTATTGGGATCAGGAGGAGGCTTGTTACCTGAATATTATTTGTAATAAAGAATATTTTTACGACGAACTGCATGAAGTGATGAAAGAATATCTTGGCTCTATGGATATTGAATATGATGAGGAAGAACTAAAAGAAGTTATCGATTATCAACGGTTGGTGATTCCACATTTTAAGTCTGAAGGGGACATGAAATATCACTTCAAACATAACATACCTGAATATTTTGATACGTACTTTTCTGAAAACCGGAGTGAGTTGATAAGAAAACCGCAGGTTATGACATTGACTGATACCAGGGATTACCAGGGAGATAAAAAAGCATTTGCAAAAGAGGTAGTTCTCTATGGAAGAAAGAGTGGCGGGATGTTAAGGTCGGTTCAGTGGCATAACACAAGTCCAAAAGACGAACTCTTATTGGGGAGTTTATCATGATCAATGAGGTAGCTAAGGACATCTTAAAGTTATTCAAGGTGAATAAGTTTATAGAAACGGGAATACATCACGGCGAAACATTGGGAACTGTTGTCGGGTGGTTTAACGAATTATATGAGGATTTTAGAAGAAAAGATATTGCGGGGGAACACACGATATTTGAGGTTGACTCAGTAAAAGAATATTGCGATACAGCGCGTGAAAAATACGCCAAAGATAATAGAAATATTGTTATTGCGAATGATAGTTCTGAAATATTCATAAAGCGTTTAATTGCTGAGGGTGCATTTCGTGAAGATGATAATTGCATGTTTTATCTGGATGCGCATTGGTATGATTACTGGCCACTAAGAGATGAAATGCAAGAAATTCTACGACTGAAAAGAGCTGTCATTTTCATAGATGATTTTTACGTACCAGGGAAACCTTTTGATTACGATACCTATCAAGGTGCGAGATTAGACCGGAATTACATAAGAGACTTGATCGGTAACAGAACGAGTGACATCTACTACACTGCAATAGGAAATAGAGATAACAGGGGGATGGTTTTAATCTTTATAGGATATGAAGAAAAAGACGTAAATAATGCATTAAAAGGTTTGCCTTTAATTAAAGAAAATCTGAAGGACGGGACATTGTCTTTGCTTGGTAGGAGTGGCAGGATTTTGTTAATGGGAATAGGAAAGCACAAAATACGGTCTGCAATTCCCACTCAATTTTTTGAGAACTACGTGGAGAAATGTATATCAGGTTATGAGATAATCACCTTTGGTTATAACAAAGGGGTTGACATACGCATAAAGTCCGATAATGATTTCGATGAGGTTATTCAGGCTCTACCCAATGGCTGGATGCCTGATTTTTGTATCCTCCCGAATTGTGAATTTAATTTACTCCCAAAAGGAATAGAACAGGCGCATTTTCCTACGGTTTACATTGCATACGATTGGGACTACCAGATACATACTGCGAGAACTTTTGTAGAATCCACTGACCTTACCTTAGTTTTTGGGGACAATGCTAAGAAGTCTCTAAGGGCTTTAGGAGCGAGTGAAATTGAGATATTTTATCCTCATGGGGTAGTGAAAGAATCTTTCTCTCCCTCCCCCAAAAAAATGAAGGACAGAAAATATGACATTCTTTATACAACATTTGTCGATGACGTGTTACACCCGGATCGTTCTGCATGGATACTCAGGTTGTGTGAACTTGCCCAAAAATATAAGGTAAAAATTGTTTCTCACGTATCTTCTGCTGATTATCATGAATTACTACAAGATTCAAAATTGGCGTTTTCTCATCAGAGATTTGGGGAAATGTCTATCCGCATTTACGAATACGCTGCACAGGGGACGGTTACCTTGGAAACAGGCGTTGAGGTAGGAAAGTACTTTGTGCCAGATGAAGAATGTATTCCGGTAACGAAGGTAAATATAGAGACACAAGTTAAGAAATATCTGGAAAATGAAGAATTATTGCAAACGATGTCGGAAAGGATGTATAAAAAAGCCCTGGAAAAATACGAACCGAGAAAACTTTTTAAGGAACTTTTGGCCGCAGTTTATAAAAAGTTAAATAATAATACGATTACGGTAAGAAGTTTTAATAATCTTTCAAAGAGTGAGCAATACAGCCGGAGAGGAGAGATATATTATTTTTTGTTCTTCAGGGGATCAAAAGGTGGCAGTCTACTCATCAGTGCTAATAATTATGTGGAGTTTTTACTAAAGGCAATTCAGGAATTTAAAAAAGCCGTTAACTTAGAGCCGGCACCCAGAGGAATACTCAATCTGGCAGTTGCTGAAGCATCTCTGTATTTCTGTTTCCGGAATGATGAAACTGATACAACTAGCGTAAATATAAAAGAAGTCATTTCTGTACTCGAAAAACTTATATCTGCTTATCCATCGTATGCAGTGGCATACTTTCATTTAGGGCTTATACACTCAAGACTTGGTAACTATAAGGAGTCGTTAGACATATTTACGAAAGCCCTTGAAGTCTTCGGGGACCAAAAAAGTCACGTGGACCCGTGGTGCATTTACCCGGCTGAGGCAGACTCTAACCCCAAAAATAATTTTATTCTGGGTAAACCTCTTAATACTGCTCTTTTAATGTATTGTAGGGGTGATGAAGACAAAGCAATGGATGATATAAGAAATTTGTATCAGGCTGCTATTTATTATTATGTATCAATTCTCCGTGAAAAAAATGGTCAAATTTATGAAAGCGTTGAAGCTTTAATCCAGTCTCACAACCTCTGCCCTGACTCTGGCCTTGTTGCAATGCAGGCGGCCAAGAGAATGGCCTTGCTCGGCTTTAAAGACGAAAGTATTTCGATGTATAAGAAGGCAATACTACTCTTGCCTTTAGATATTGACCTGAGAATTGAATACATCCGGATGCTCTATCTCTATCAAGTGGACCGGGAACTACCAGCAGAGATTAAAAATGTCTTACAGATAATGAAAACGGTGTCAAAATTTAAAGAAAAGACGGTAACAATGAATGACGTAATGAATGGTTTCAAAAGATATCATGCAGCCTCAAATTATTCTCATGATTCTGATAAAGAGAAAATCCTTAATGGATGGGTAGAGATACTCTTTGCTAATCTCAGGAAAGACCCCAGGAATTTGAAACTTGTCTTAAGAATAATTGATATCTGGTATGAACTTGGGAGGGTGGATAAAATATTTGAGTTAATTGAAGACTACATCAACAAGCATAAAGGGAATGGGAATATAGACAATACAATGAGTTCTACACTCAACAAAATTAATAGTGATCTTCAAAAAGTATGTGACTTAAGAACAGAGGTATTTAAAGAAAAACTCGCGAGATTAAAAAGTTCCAGTGTTGAAAAAGAACGACACGTGGTAAATGGTTAATTTAATAAGAAATATACCGTTAGTTAGCATTGTCGTTCCCACCTATAACAGACCAGATACCCTGCAAAGAGCCCTTGAGAGTATCACGGCCCAGACATACAAATGTATTGAAACAATAGTGGTTAACGATGCAGGAGAAGATGTATCAGGTATTATTGATACATTCCGGGATCGATTAACTATCAAATATCTTATTCATGACGTAAACAAGGATCGCGCCGCTGCGAGAAATACTGCCCTCATGCACGCATCGGGTCAATATATTGCCTACCTCGATGATGATGACATTTTTTATCCTGAGCATATCGAAATAGGATTGCAGGTATTGACTACTACAAATCATAAAGTAGTCTATACGGATGCCTGCAGGGCACAGCAGATAAAATCTGGAGACACCTATCAAGTAATCAGCAAGGATGTCCCATACTCTGTCGATTATATCAAAGGTGTTTTTTACATGACGAACATTACACCGATCCTTTGTGTTATCCATGACAGAGACTGCTTCAACGAAGTTGGGATATTTGATGAATCACTGCCTGTCCTTGAAGATTGGGATTTATGGATTCGGATGGCTGAGAAATATGATTTTTAT
>JAUQXU010000279.1 GCA_030837935.1 Candidatus Brocadia sp. | reverse complement strand
ACCATACAAAAAAATAATACGAAACTGGCATGCTAATCAGTAAGCAATCAACAACGTCCAGCACCCCACCAAAGGCTGGCACCAGGCGGCCAGAATCCTTTACATTGGCGTCCCTTTTCAGGAGCGATTCTGCCAAATCGCCTAACATGGCTGAAAAACCTACAATTACTCCAAATACCATTGCCCACGGCAAGCTCATCACCTTCGTTTGTGGAATGAAATTAAAAATGAGCGCTATGAAAACACTCGATACAAGGGAAAAACAGGCGCCTTCTATCGTTTTATTCGGACTGATAACTTTTGCAAGCTTGTGTTTACCATACTTGCGTCCTAACAGATAGCCACCGATGTCGCCAAACTTGGAAACAAGCAAAACCAGAATTACCACACAGAGGCCGTGAGGGAAATGACGCAAAGCGATGGCAAAACTCAGGAGAAAAACTACATAGAAAATACCGAATATGGTTACCGCAATGTTTTTTATGGCATCTTTTGTACCATGGGTAAAAGCCTGAATTAACAAAAGCCAGAAGATGAGAATGACAATGGTTTCTTGTCTGAAAAAATGGTAATCGATACCAGAATTTGTGCGTATCGATAACCAATATGACACTGACAGCCACACACCTGCGGCGATACCAGATATACGAAATGGAGAGAAACCGTTCTTACCCGCAATATGGTAAAATTCATATAAACCAATTCCGCCAGCCAGGATGGTCAAACACCCAAATCCTATATCTGTGCAAAACAGGGAATCGAGGAAGAGGATGCCAAAGAACAGCGCAAACATAATAACGCCGAGCGTGATTCTAGTCTGGAGCGTATTCACTCTCGTAACCCACCAAAACGGCGTTCCCGATGTGCATAATCTTTAATCGCATCCTCAAGGTGTTCCTTTCTAAAATCGGGCCAACAGATTGGAGTAACCCAAATCTCTGTGTACGAAATTTCCCACAAGAGAAAATTACTTACCCGCATCTCGCCGCCCGTCCGTATGAGCAGGTCGGGGTCCGGCATTTCACTCGTATATAAAAAATTTTTAAATGTCTCCTCCGTAATTTCCTCTAAACTCATCTTTCCGGCTTTAACTCTTTTTACAATATTTTTTGCCGCATCCACAATCTCAGAACGTCCTCCATAATTAAGCGCAAGACAAAGAACCATCCCGGTATTATATTTACTTTCTTCGATGCTTATAGCAAGTTCTCTCTGTACATCTTCCGGAAGACCGTCTATTCGGCCAATTGCCGTTAAGCGGATATTATTTTCTTCAATCTCTTTTCGCTCCTTGATAAGGAATTCTTTCAGAAGTTTCATCAATAATTTAATTTCCCGCTTCGGTCTTTTCCAATTTTCCTGGGAAAATGCATAAAGTGTAAGCTGTTTTAATTTTTTTTTCGCGCACTCGCGTGTTATTTCGCGAACAGACTCGACCCCTTCCTGATGCCCCCGGATCCTTATCAACCCTCTGCGTCTCGCCCATCGTCCATTCCCATCCATGATAATCGCAATATGGGAAGGCACATGTCCATTTTTACTCATACGAGATTCACAACCTGACCCCGGTCCGGACCAACAGAAAGCATCTCAACCTTGATACCTAAAATCTTTTCAAGCGTATTTATATAAGTTTTCGCTTGAGAAGGAATATCTCGTATATCGCGCATTTTGGACGTGTCTTTCTGCCAGCCAGGCACTTCCTTGTATACCGGTTGACATTCAGCGCGTGCTGCTAAATCTGTGGGAAACAGGTCGTATACCTTATCACCAAATTTATACCCTACGCAAATCTTTATCGTTTTTTGTTCATCCAATACATCCAGCTTCGTCAACACAGCGCTGTCCACACCATTCACCATGACTGCATGTTTTACGGCGACCGCATCAAACCAGCCGCAGCGCCTGGGTCTCCCGGTAGTAGCGCCATATTCTCCTCCCTTTTTCCGTAAATATTCACCTAATGCATCGTTCAATTCGGATGGAAAGGGTCCGCTGCCAACCCGTGTCGTATATGATTTCATTATGCCAAGAACCTTGTGAATCTGCCTGGGACTAATACCCGTACCAACCGCTGCGCCACCTGCAATTACCGAGGAAGATGTAATAAAGGGATAGGTTCCAAAATCCACGTCGAGCAATGAACCCTGGGCGCCTTCAAATAATATTTTTTTATTGGCTTTTATCGCCTCATCCATAAAAACCACGGTATTAGATACGAAAGGCCTTATCTGTTCTGCATACTCGCAATACGTATCATACATTTCCTTCCATGACAATGCCTCTGCATCGTATAAACGCACAAATATCTTGTTTTTTTCATCTA
>JAUQXU010000278.1 GCA_030837935.1 Candidatus Brocadia sp. | reverse complement strand
GTCTTCCGTTAAATGCATGAGACCTTTGAATCCCTTTGTGGTCCTGGCAAGCCTTGCCCCTTTTGCTGCGAGCTGTGCCCCCTTTGAAATGCCGCCTCCAACCGGAACAAGTCCCAGGAGATCCAGTCCTGCAAATAACTTATCCTCAAAGGTAATGTCTTCCTGTCGAATCCTTTTTCGACTGACCCTCTCGACTTCTGAAATAAAGAAATTCCTTAATTTATTCGTAATGGTGGTGATGGTTTCTTCCTTGACGTTATTGATGTCAAGGATTTCAAATCGATCCAGAAAATCATTCCCCAATTCAGAAATGAGGGTGATTGCCCTCCTGGCGTTTTCACGCTTTATGGCTGCATCGTTTTGAATATTTACCGTCGACGTGTCTGTACCATACCACCAGGATGATATCCATTCGCAGGCGCTTGTTGTCTTCAAATAGGCATAGAATTGACTGTTAAAATCCTTATTATCGTAGAAAAGGTAAATAATGGGAATGGTCTGTTTGTGTCCGTAAGTCCTGATTACCTGGCAAAAGGTGTCATCGTCAATAAAAAGGTTGAATATGGTCTTTGCCTTTTCTCCGTACTCTTTTATGGCCAGAAGACCTTCCTCCTGGAATTTCATGACGATGTTTAATACGTCTTTGTCGTAGAGTTTTGCAAAGGTCATCCCATGTTTTCGTGTTAGGGGAAAGATAATGTCTCCCTTTTCATTAGCAAGGGCGATTAACGCAATTCCCTTGTCATTATCTTCGCTCATGAGAAAGAAGTTTTCTGGATTGTTAGCAATATATTTCAACCCTTCGTCTCCGAAGGTTTTGTAAATATTTGCAAGGGTTTTGGATGAGAATATATTGAGACTATTTATAGTATTACCAGAGTTGTTGTACAGGTGAAAGATGTCTCTATAATTCAGAAGTGGATGTAAGCCGGCCATTTCTTTTCCGAATTTTTCCAGCAGCACAAGACCCTCAATTTTATACTCTTTTAAAAATTCGAGGGCGAAGATGCCGTATAGTTGGTAAAGGCGTTCTGCATTGTCACCGAATTGTTCAAATACGCCTTTGTAGCGTGCGTACGCAGCATTAGTATGGTTTATGCGTGCATTTGAAATTGCATGTGAATAGTTTTCCATGGACTGTGAACTAGCGTTTTGTAACGATAGAAACGGTGTGTAATTTACGGAGAGTAGCAGAAAAAATACAGGAAGCTTTTTATTCATGGACAATTCTGATTGAGCATAGTTCTCTTCTTTACGTGAAAAGAGTTTAGCACATGCGTTATGGGAATGCAAGTATCGTAATAAGGATACTGCTGAAGAACCGGTATAAGTTCAAACTACACCCAAAAGATGCGAACACGCGATAAATAACAGGCTGATTAAAGTATACATGAATGCTCTTCATCTTCACCCTTGAATTGTATTGATATTGACTTCACTGATATATTACATAATAATAACAGAAATGAAAGATGTGTATGAGCTATCGAGCCAAAAGGATAAGGTTGAGGTTATGGGAATTCCTGATGAATTGAATATCGTGACGGGTGCGTTTGGTTATACGGGTAAATATATAGCACAAAAACTCCTGTCTCTTGGGAAAAAGGTCAGAACGATTACCGGACATCCCAACCGTACGAATCCTTTTGGAGAGCAGGTAAGTGCTGTTCCATTCAATTTCGGCAATCAGGTCGAATTGATCAAAAGTTTGCAAGGGGCCACAACCCTTTATAATACTTACTGGATACGTTTTTCATACAAAAAAGTCACATTCGATAAGGCCGTTGAACATACGAAGGCCCTTATTAAAGCGGCTGAAGAGGCGGGTGTTCGCAGGATTGTGCATATCAGCATCACGAACGCCTCCGAAGCATCGCCTTTTCCTTATTTTAGAGGGAAGGGAATTCTGGAAAAGGCCATAAGTCAGTCCAGGCTGTCTTACGCAATCATCCGACCAACTGTGCTTTTCGGGCACGAGGATATCCTTATCAATAACATTGCCTGGCTCCTGCGGCGGTTCCCCATATTTGCCATTGTGGGATCGGGTGATTACAAACTGCAACCAGTCTTTGTGGAAGACGTCGCCGAGCTGGCAGTTAATGCTGGCCAATGCGAGGAAAATATGATCATGGATGCAGTTGGCCCGGAGATTTACCCATTTCACGAAATGGTTCGGCTCATTGCCGGCAAAATCCATGGTAAGGCGAGAATAGTGCATCTCAGGCCAGAATTAGCGCTTTTCTTTTCCAGAGCGGTCGGCTACCTTGTGAATGATGTGGTATTAACCCGGGACGAAGTCTATGGACTGATGTCGGATCTTCTGGTTTCCAGGTATCCTCCAACAGGAAGGACGAGACTCAGTGATTGGCTGACCTGCAATGCAGGTAGTATTGGAGCTACATATGCCTCTGAGTTGAGTCGGCACTACCGCTGAGTCTTAAAAGGTTGAGTGCGGTCGAAAGGCAGAATATTCAGTCCCGATAGTTGCCAGATATATTGGTGAAGCTTAAGAATAAATCCGGGATATTAGAACCGAAGATCAATAAGTTGTTTAGGGATTATAGACCAAAAAAGAAGGCGCATTCCCCTTTATGAGAAATACGCCTTGTTACATCCTACTCAATTAGCCACAGAAACTTATAGAGCTATACCTTTGTTATCATATAGACTTTGGCATGGTTTAGTGTATTCGGACTTTTATCTACAAACAGCCATTGACCAATTCCCTCCGCCACCACAAGTATTAGACCAAGTCCCAGAAGCAGTCTTGTCACTTTTATTGATTGTGCCTGTATAGGTGAACTGCCCACAGCATGAGTTTCCTGTAGTGTTCCTTGCTACCAGTTGTACATTCACCTGATTAAAGGCACCAGCGACATCCCACACTCCGCAAGTACCGGTATCAACAGTTCCGGCCAATTTTCCAGGGGCTGTTACCTGGAGGCTCCATACATATCCATAGTTATCGCATAACTTGGGAACGGCTCTATCTACTGACACCCCAAAAAATGTGGTATCATTCCCAACTTGTGGAAGCGTATCGTCAGCAGGACCTGCATATACCGAACTTACCAAAGCCATGGTAACAAACATGGCAAAAAAAACACCTAATAACTTCTTCATTTTTTCTTACCTCCTTTTCATAATGGTTTTACTATAAAACACGCTACTCTAAGACGTCTTTTCCCTTTCTCAGTTTAGGCAAACACCCCCTTTCTATTCGCAATTTATTTCCACTTGAAACAAATTTTTCAAAGACAAGAGCAAATTTTGTGCAAAACAACAATTATCAATGTAAATAAGTCTTAATATATTTAATTACTGGATATTATAGAATTGTTCATTGTTTGTTGTTTGTTGTGCTCCATAAATAGGCAAAACTAAATCTGTTCAAACGCAGGACTTTGTGTACAATTTATCTTCACACGAGGGACATTTTTAATCAACGACAAGTATTATCTGTTTGTAACAGATAATGCCCCTGGTTCCTATGTTTTTGATTTAACTAAACTTATGGCAAAAGCAAAGGTATCGAGAGCAGCAAGAGGAAAAACGGCAAATATTCGATTGTTAACAAAACAGACATAGGACATTCGATAGAAAATGAGAAAGAGGTTTGAACATAGCAAACTCGGAGCCATATCCATTTCAAATTATCTGGTTAAATCAAGGCGATTAAGGAATTCCAAAATCAATCTTACCTTCCCAATCTGCAGTTTATCTTTACAAATGAATCAAGTTTTTAAGAATAGTTGTAAGATTTTGAGTTGTAAGTTGAAAACTTAAATCTTACAACCTGCAACTGTGTTTTATCGGTCTGAGGCTTTGCCTCGCTCGTGATTATTTCTATACGGTAAAGAGCACCTATTGGATACCAACAGCATTGAAAGCAGCTTGGACGGCAATGAGCTCTTTACCTCTGCCATACAGATCAATGGTAGCCTGTTCTACGGCATCCCGCGCATCGACAAATTGAGAGTTAGGAGAAAGGTAAAACATGGCAGAATAATATATCTGTTTTGCCTTTTCTGCGCCAATGTTCGCGTTTGTAGTAATCAGATAAGCCGCCTTATTAGGAATACCAGAGTTTATATGTACCCCCCCATTGTCGGTCCAGGGTCTGCTTGGTGCATGATACTGTTCAGAGGTATGTTCAGGTTGTCCCCAACCATTCAAAGGGTTGTTGGGGTTATAGTTGTTTTCCGGATAGCTATCAGTTCTGAAGGGGGGATCATCCATTCTTCTGAGTGCGTAGTATGCCTCTTTCCCAGGGGTCTTGGCGATCTTCATAACATCCTCTGCCATCCAATAGGGACGGTCGTCTCCGTAATCGAGAGATACAAACATTCCCATAACATCCGACCATGATTCATTCAGTGCCCCGGGCTCCTGACTGTATACGAGGTTATTGATGGATTCTGTAACACCATGGGTGATTTCGTGGGCAACTACATCCAGTGACCCTGACAGGGAGGAAAATATTTCTCCGCCATCACCGTATGCCATTTGAGTTCCGTTCCAGAAGGCATTGTCTAAACCTTTTCCATCTCTGGGATTATCATCGTAATGGACGGTTGATATAAGACCATGGGAAGTATCAAATGCACTTCCAGCAAACCAGGAAAAGTCGCTAAAGTTGTTTTTATAGAAATCAAAGACAAAGTTTCCGTAAAAATGGGCATCCACACCTGCCGGATCTTCCCAGGAGTTATTTGAATCCTTCATTATACTTCCTGGGAGGGAATTGGTGCCGTTGGCAGTATAAGTCTTTATCGTTACAGCGGTCGTGTTGGCGAGAGGCGCGTTGCCAAGATAGAAGGTGCCTCCTTTCTCATAGGTGTCAAAGCTCTTTAAAACACCATCTAAACCAATACCTGATCCCGTAGCAGAACCCTCATGCATGACCCTGTTTTCAATAAGGACGATTGTACCGTCATGTGCATTAATATATACCCGGTATCTCGACGGCTCTGGTCCTGGATTAAACCGAAAATCTATCCTATAAGTAAGATAGCATTTCCCTTCCCAGTGGAAAACGACCAGACTGGCGGTGTCAGCCTGGTTGGGTGAGTTTATCTCATGCCTGGCGATAGCCGTTGCCTTTTCCAGGGAAATTGTGGGTGTAGTTTTAACAGTGATATTTGGCTCAAAGTAGTTTGCAACCGTAGTTATTACACCATCCTCTATCCTTACCGTGATCTTGCCACCTATGACTTCCAGTCCGTCTTTTTTCTGTTTGAAGTTAACAAAGCGTCCTCTTGATGCGGCACTTGTGTTGTCTAATGTTAATTCATTATCCGGGTTTTCTACACCAAACAATACCTTATACTGCCTAATGAAGTCTCTTGACAAGTCTGCCTTAGACTTCTCAGACGGCTCGGTAAGGTGTCCCGAAATAAATTTAGCAACACCTCTCCTCTCATCCCATTTCACACTTACATCTTTTGAAGACGCCTTTTCTATTTCTGAAATGGCAGCCTTTTGATCTTCACTTGCTGTGGTAGGAATACCTCCGGCCATCACGATGCCATGGCTGAAAATTGCCAAAAAAACAACGCTGCACCTTGCTAAATTTTTCATCTTTGATCTCCATAGGGGAAGTTATAGAAGTCAATTTTCTCTATTGCTTATGCATAACATTCAAATCCTTCCTGTGTTACTTGTCAAGAAAAAATATAGTGTTGCAGGGAGGAAATGCAGTAATATCCGTTGATATAAACAATTTTAAAGAAAAAGGTATAATGCGCTTTGTTAAAAGAATTATTGATATTTATTCTCCTATTTGGTAAATTCGCGTCTTGATGACCCCAAAAATTTTAGAAAGGAAGGCAGAAGGATGAATTTATTTGAGGCGCTTGATATGGTTGCAAAAGACGAGAAGGAATTGCAGGAAAAATATATAAAACTTGCAGATCAAGAGACCGATCCCTTCGTAAAGGCGTTTTTACATAGAATTGTAAAAGATGCCGTAAAACATGAAAAGAAGGTGTATAAGAAATACGAAAAAATTTTAAATACAATAAACAAAAAAACTTATTAGATTGTGTATAATACTATAATAAACAACGCGTCGAATGTATGATGTTGGATTACTGAAGAAACAAAAAACCCCAATACCTTGTGCAGCTATTGGGGTTTTGCTGTCGCAATTATAATTAAGTGACAACTCCATATTTTTATACGCCAGCCGACTAGAATTGGTTTTGCTATAATATTAAGAGTGCTCTTCTTTAATAGATTTATAATTTGACGACTTTTGTAGCTTTGTAGCCTTTCTGGTCTTTAATGAGTTCAAACTCGACCTTATCTCCTTCGGCAAGGGTCCTGAAACCCTCACATTGAATAGCGGTTTGATGGACAAAAACATCCTCTCCATTATCCTGGGAAATGAAGCCAAAACCCTTTTTGTCATTAAACCATTTCACTGTTCCAGTTGCCATTTTGTAAATCACCCCCTTCACTTTTATAATAGCTCAACAAAACGAAAAAGGCTACGAGATTTTAGCCCTTGTAGCCTTATTACCAACTATGAGTTGAAAAATGACTATACACTGCGATGAAGCCATACAAAAAATATTATCAAACAATACCTGCAAAAGCAAGGGAAATAATAGGGTTGTCGTAAAATTGTGTAATAAAATTTATTTGAATTTCTGATGTGTGTTTGTTAAACTCGATCATCCAAAATTATCTAATTTGATGATTCTAAGTATATTTTTAAGAAGTGACGGAGGTTAAACAATAAAATGATTACAGCAGTTGCTGATCTGGATCTTGACAAACTCTTAGAAGTGGAAACATTGTCGAGGGAAACCGTTGCCCATCTCAAGGAGCAGGTATACAGCTCCAAAGAAAACAGGGAAAAGCTGGATGCAAAGATTAATTCGATGAGGATAGATTTAAAAAAGGAACATGATGGCGCCAAAGCAAAGGACTTGGCTCTTTTGTTGGGAATATGCGAGTGGATCGTTGGGAATGTAAAAGAGGCATCCGAACTTCTAAAAGAGGTTAAATCGAGGAAGATTGGTTCATATTATCTGGGAAAATGTTATCATGAATTGGGCGATTATGCACAGGCCTTGGAATGTTTTGAACGCGCTAAAAAAGCGGATGCTGAAGAATTTGATATTTGTATGAACATTGCTGAGACAAAAAGAATGGCCGGGAATATCGAAGATGCGCTAGAAATTATTAAAAGTTTTTCGCAATCACATGGGAATAGCGCAGAATTGCATTATCAGTGGGGGTATTGTTTAGACGCTCTCGGAGATTACGATGAGGCGTTTAATCATTATGAACAGTCAATTCAAATAGACCAGCACTGTGCGAAGTCTCTCTTCCGCTGTGCGTTTAATTATGATCTGAATGGGGAAGATGAAAAGGCTATCGAGTACTACGAGAAGTGTATAAATTTATGTCCCAGCCATACAAACGCATATATTAATCTCGGATTACTGTATGAAGATAAAGGCAACTATGATGATGCGGTATATTGTTTTGAAATGGTCTTAGATGCTGAACCAACCAATCCGCGGGCTTTATTGTTTTTAAAGGATGCCAGGTCCTCTGGCGCTATGTATTATGATGAGGAGATTTCAAAGAAGCAGGGGAAGGAAAGCGAGGTGTTGAATATTCCAATTTCTGATTTTGAACTCTCTGTAAGAAGTAAAAATTGCCTGGAAAAAATGAATATCCGTACTTTGCGGGATCTTACAAGAATTACAGAGGCAGACTTGCTCTCTTTTAAAAATTTTGGAGAAACCTCGTTGAATGAAATTAAGGCCATTTTGACTCAAAAAGGATTGCGTTTAGGTCAGGTATTGGAAAGTGGCAGTGAGACTGAGTTATTTACGAACAAAACCCCAGAAAAAAAGATAGAGACATTTTATACTGTTTCTGAGCTTGAATTTTCCACTCGTTGCAGAAATGTCCTTAGTAAGGTTGGTATTGAAACAGTTGAAGACCTCATAGAAAATACAGAAATGGAGTTAGACCAAAAAGGTGTGAATCAAGATTATATTGATGAGATAAAAGATGTGCTCTCCAAGTTTGGCCTGAGTCTTAAAGCAAATGACAATTCTGCGGCGGATTTGGAAGACAACGATGAAGAATAGCCGGTGTAAAAAAAAATTCGGATGACATCCGTGCGATATCTGGGGACGAGCATACATGTTAGATTACATCCGAGGACAGGTGACTAGTAAGTCTCCTACCAGCCTTATTTTGGAAGTAGCAGGCATCGGTTATCTATTACACATTCCGTTATCTACCTTTGAGAAGATCCCCAACCATGGAGAGGTTACAATTCTTACCCAGTTGTTTATAAGGGAAGACCAGATAAAGATTTTTGGATTTGCCACAAGAGATGAAAGGGATTTGTTTCAATTGCTGCTTTCCGTGAATGGCATAGGACCTACTATGGCAATAACTATACTCTCCGGCAGTACGGTGGAAGATATTAAATATGCGGTCGCCCGTGAAGATGCAAAGGCATTAGAAAAAATCAAAGGGGTTGGTAAGAAGACGGCAGAGAGGATTATCCTGGAACTCAAAGGAATGTTAAAGGAAATTACACCAACTATACCTCGTGGTATGGATGCCCGGCAAAAGGCGCTTGTATCTGATGCTGTTATGGCCTTGGTTTCTTTGGGTTATGGACGGCCGGTGGCTGAAAATGCAGTAAGCGAAGCGGTAAGAAAATTGCAAACAATTGATAATGTTGAGGTCCTTGTAAGGGAAGCGTTGAAATATAAGGTTTAATTAGCCCTGTCGTGCAATTTTAAACCTCCTGTAGGATATATGTTATGACAAAAGAAGATATTTTATCTTCCACGATCATCGTTGAAGATAAAAATCTGGACCTTACGCTGAGACCAAAACGGTTCAGTGATTTTATTGGACAAGATCGCTTAAAAGAGAATTTGCTCATTTACATCGAAGCTGCAAAGAAAAGGGGAGAACCATTAGATCACATCTTGTTTTCCGGCCCTCCTGGTTTGGGAAAAACAACCTTGTCGCAAATTATTGCCAACGAAATTAATACGTCAATTAAGACAACGTCTGGTCCCATCCTGGATAAACCTATGGACCTTGCAGGCATTCTTACGAATTTGCAACACGGAGATATCCTGTTTATTGACGAAATTCATCGGTTGAATACAACAGTTGAAGAGTATCTGTATTCAGCCATGGAGGATTTTTATATTGATATTCTTATTGATCAGGGACCAAAGGCCCGGTCGGTAAAAATCAAATTGCCAAAGTTTACGCTTGTTGGATCGACTACGCGAGAAGGATTACTTACGGCTCCTCTTCGCTCACGGTTTGGCGTACTGGAGAAGCTGGAGTTCTATCCGTGGGACGACCTGCATAAAATTGTATGTAACTCTGCCCGCATTCTCTCTATTCAAATAGATGAAAAAGGGGCTGAAATTATTGCGAAAAGATCCCGCGGCACTCCAAGGATAGCCAATAGATTTTTAAGACGTATTCGGGATGTCGCTCAGGTGCGTGGCAACGATTTTATCAATGAAGAAGTAGCCAACATGGGTTTGGAGATGTTAGGCGTGGATGAGAATGGTTTGGGAGACATGGATCGTAAAATACTGGAAACCGTCATTCGATACGGCGGCGGTCCTGTTGGCTTGAAAACTATCGCAGTTTCGGTAAGTGAAGAAGAGGATACTATCGAAGAGGTGTACGAATCATTTTTGATCCAGAGGGGATATCTGGATAAAACACCCAGGGGAAGGGTTGCGACAAGACTTGCTTATGAACATTTAGGATATCAATTTCACACAGAAGCTGGACTCCAAAAAAGACTATTTTAGAGGAGTCGTCTTATGAAACTGTTATTACATATTTGCTGTGCATGTTGTTTATGCGCACCGTTACATGAGCTGAGAAAAGAAGGTTTCAAAGTAACGGGGCTCTTTTACAATCCGAATATACATCCATTGCTTGAGTTTAGGCGAAGATTGAAGGCGTTGCGCGTATTCCAGGAAAGTGACCCTATCCCTGTAATTTACCATGAAGATTACGGCTTAAGGGAATATTTGAAGAACGTCAATTATGAGGGGGATGACCGGTGTGCAGATTGTTACACCATGAGACTAAAATTTACCGTGAGCTATGCCCGGGAAAATGGATTTAACGCCTTTACGTCTACCATGTTGTTCAGTGTTTACCAGAATCACGAACAATTAAAAATGTTTTCAGAAAATTTATCGCAGGAATACGGAATTCATTTTGTTTATCGTGATTATCGTTACTTGTCTGAATGTAGTCATGATATCGCCAAGAAAAAGATGATTTATAGGCAGGGCTACTGCGGATGTGTCTTTAGCGAATATGAGAGATACAAAGACACTACTCGGGAAATGTACAAAGGCAACAATTTCCATAGCAAAGATACAGAAAACGCTCCAAAGCAGGTAAATACCAAAAATGGATTGCAAAGGTGTGACTGCTTTGGATAGAGGGAATAGGCACTTTTCTTACTACTCTGCCGATGCAGTGGTTGCATTGGGAATTATTTTGGTATCTGCAATGCTGATTACGCAGATATAGTATTATATCGATAATTATAAATACAAAATGCAACGTATGGGTAGGACGTTTTTCTTGATGATTGCCGTGTTATTACCAACGCTGTCCGCGGGAATACCACTTTCATGCCAGAGGGATGTTGTGGTGGTTCAAGATGGTGTCCATGATTATGGTCCCCTTATTGATAAACCGCCTATCATGCGGGTGCTCCTGATAAATAACGTACGAGAGGCGCAATTATCTGTTTATGGGTGTTATCAAATTACCGGCAGTCTGACGAATATTATTGATCAAGGACAAGGTTTACAAAAGGCAAAAATATCAGTAACGAATGGCGGTATCACTATCGGAAATAAACGCTACGACACGAGTGAACTAAGAATCGCAAGTCGCCAGGATGGGGATGTTGAGTTAAACAACCTGCGATATCGCGGTGAAATCAGGATATTACAGCAAGGTAATAATAAGTTCTCGGTAATTGAAGAAATTGACCTGGAAAGTTTTATTGCCGGTGTCCTTGGCAGTGAAATGCCACAAACATGGAATGAGGATGCCTTGCGTGCCCAGGCAGTAACTGCAAGGACATATGCGATGTACAAGAAAAAGATACGGCGGGATGAAATCTATCACTTGGAAATGATAGAACTTGCATATCGCGGTATGGCCGGCGAAACGCCCAGGCTTAATAAAATTATTCGGGAAACCAACGGTGTAGTCATGATATATAATTGGAATATTTTCCCTGCCTATTTTCACAGCACGTGTGGGGGACATACGGAAGATATTCACCATGTATTCGGGAAAGATAGCATACCACCCTTAACTGGAGTGGTTTGTAATTACTGTAATAATTCTAAACATTCCAGCTGGAGCAGGGACATAAGTAAGTCAGATATTGAAAAGAAGTTGCGGGAAGCAAATATTTGCGTTTCAAATATTAGTGCCGTAAAGGTCATAAATCCAGGTGCCGGCAATCATGGTTCGAGAGTCGAAATTGCTTCTCGTAGTGGAAACAAAGAGATGAATGCAAATGATTTTCGGTTGCTTGTCGGTCCGAATATTTTGTTGAGTACGGCATTTAATTCCAGGAGTAATGGAAAATGTATTACCTTTTCAGGAAGAGGGTGGGGGCATGGCGTGGGTCTATGTCAGTATGGCGCTCAAGCCATGGCCGAAAAGGGTTCTCCGTGGACGGCTATTTTAAAATATTACTATCCAGAGATAGAATTGGTTCGGATTTATTAATGCCTCTTTGCGGAGGTGTTGTTGATTTTTAGAACGATAGCAGTTGATAGGCAAACAAAAGCCAGGTGCGGAGAACTCAAATTATCGCAACATTGTATTCTTACACCAGTTTTTATGCCGGTTGGCACACAAGGAACGGTCAAGACCTTAACGCCAGTGCATCTAAAGGGTACCGATACCAAGATCATTTTGTCGAATGCGTATCATCTCTGTTTGAGGCCGGGGGAGAAAATTATTAAACGATTGGGAGGTCTCCATAAATTTATGGGATGGGATGGCGCAATTATTACCGATAGTGGCGGATATCAGGTTTTTTCACTTACTGGCCTGACAAGGGTTTCTGATAACGGAGTAGAATTTCAATCCCCGGTTGATGGAACAAGATTTTTCTTTACCCCTGAAAGGATGACGCAAGTACAAAACGACATCGGGGCAGATATTATTATGGCGTTTGATGAATGCGTGCCCTATCCTTGTGAACAAGATAGGGCGAGTGTGGCCGTAAAAAGGACACTTGAGTGGGCAGAACGGTGTTTAAATGCGCATAGGAACACGCAACAGACGCTCTTTGGCATTGTGCAAGGAAGTGTATTCAGGGAACTTCGCATTGAATGTGCAAGAAAACTCGTGGAAATGAATTTTGAGGGATACTCAATCGGTGGATTAAGTGTCGGTGAAGGGTCACTCCTCATGAATGAAGTGTTGGATTATACGGTAGACTGTTTGCCAGACGATAAACCGCGGTATTTGATGGGTGTTGGTTTTCCTGTTGATATCCTTAATGCCGTAGAGCGAGGGATCGATATGTTTGATTGTGTTGTTCCCACACGCAACGGAAGAAACGGGTGCGCCTTTACGAGTACGGGTAGAGTAAAAATACTCAATAGTCAATATAAAGAAGATGCAGGCCCTTTGGACAGGGCGTGTAGTTGTTATACATGTCAAAATTTTACGAGGGCATATCTGCGGCATCTCTTTCTGGCACACGAAATTTTAGGGTTGACCTTAGTCTCATTGCACAATATATTTTATTTTCAAAACCTGATGCGACAGATAAGGGAATCCATTGCGAAGGGAGAATTCAAGGATTTTAAGGCTGATTTTTTGTTAAAGCAGTCTGAGTGACAAGCGCTTGAAATGCAACTCAGATCGGGAAATATTGTCTATTTTCAAGTAAATATTTTTTTATTACGGTTAGGAGGAAGAGAATGCTTTTTTTATTGCAAGCGGCCGGAAAACAGTCATCACCAGGTGGGATGCTGTCCATGTTACTTCCGTTTATACTTATGTTTGTTGTGATGTATTTCTTGATATTGAGGCCACAAAAAAGAAAGGAAAGGGAGCGTAAGGCGCTGTTGTCCAGGGTTAAAAAGAACGATCGGGTCGTAACCGGTGGCGGGATACATGGGCTCATTACGTCTGTCAGAGAGAATGAGGTTATCCTTCGTGTGGACGATGCCAAGGATGTGAAAATCAAGGTTGACAGGAGTGCGATTGTCGCGGTATTAGAGGTTTCTCATGAGGATGATACAGAAGAGCCAAAAGAAATTGCAAAAGAGAGTAAAAATACAAAATAACTTTTTGTTCTATTTGTGGGTATGAATCGGTAGTTTATTAGGGACAACGGAAAGGGAGCCTGTAGAGGAGAAATACATGACTAAAAACTTAAGGTGGCGGATACCACTCATTGCGGTAGTTATTGCTATTGGTACCATGATTTTATATCCACCATCAGAAAAAATTTTAAAGAGAGAGCAGGTTAAAGAGGTTGATGGGAAGGTAGTAGAGCGCACCTCTTTAGAAAAATCATGGACACGGTTTTTTATAACGAATCCTGCTATTCGTGAAACGATTGTAAGTGAAGAAACAGACAAAGATGGCAAAAACATACGCAGTAAGGTCGTTGAGTATGTGTCAAAGGGTAAAATTAAGCTTGGATTAGACCTCAAAGGAGGCTCTGAATTACTTTATAAAGTACGAGTGGATGAAAAGGAAGACCGACCAGGTATTACAAAAGAAATTATTGAGGTATTGAAAAAGAGGATAGACCCTCAAGGGGTTATAGAGTATAGGATACAAGAACAGGGCAGTCATCGAATACTTATTCAGGTTCCAGGTGCAACCAAGGCAGAAACCGAAGGACTAAAGACTCGCATAACACGCCTTGGCAAGCTCGAATTCAGGTTGGCAGCCAGCGGAGACAGCCCGGAATATAAAGAAGCGATGGAAGGGAAACCAGTCCCCGGCTATTATAAACACTGGTTAAGAAAGAAAAAAGGAGAAGAAGGGGAGGCTGATAAGTGGTACCTTGTTCGAAACAAGACGGAGATTTCCGGGGAACATCTGGCCAGAATATATGCCGACCGTAAAGGGATTGAGCCAGTCGTGGGTTTTGAGTTTGATGCGATTGGTAAATCCAAATTCGGGCAGATTACAGAACGTAATATTGGTAAACCGCTGGCAATTATTCTGGATGGCACGTTATATTCAGCGCCTGTGATACGTGACCGCATTCCGGGAACGGGTATTATCGAAGGTAATTTTCAACAAGATGAAGTCAATGAACTCATTGCCATAATGCGGGCAGGAAGCCTTCCGGCAGACCTTGAACTCGAAATGGAAACCATGGTCGGACCCAGCCTGGGAAGAGATTCAATCTATAAAGGAGTGCTGGCAGGCGCTATTGGTGGTATCTTTGCTATCCTCTTTGTTGGTATTTACTATATGGGGGTAGGATGGGTCGCTAACTGTGCAAATGCCTTAAATATCTTCTTTATCGTTGGAGTGATGGCGTTACTCAACGCTACTTTGACACTTCCGGGTATTGCGGGATTGGTGCTCATGATTGGTATGGGCATTGATTCAAACGTGTTAATTTTTGAAAGGATCCGTGAAGAAAGAGCCAAGGGAAAACCTTTGCGGGCAGCTGTAAAGGCAGGATATGAAAAGGCATTTTCCGCCATCTTTGATTCTCATATCACAACTTTAATAACTGGCGTGATACTTGCCGCAGTGGGCACCGGACCTGTAAAAGGATTTGCATGGACACTAATTTTGGGTTTGATCATCAATCTTTTTACAGCTGTTTTTGTAACAAGGGTTGTTTATGATTTGTGCATGGACTTAAGCTGGATCAGGAATTTCTCGATGTTTAAGCTGATTGGTGTTCCCCATGTAAAATTTATTAATTATCGCTTTATTCTGATTGCAGTTTCAGGCGCTTGTATTATTGGTGGTTTGACGACATTTGTCCTTCGTGGAAATAAAAAATACGACATCGACTTTACCGGAGGAACCTTGGTTCATTTACACCTCAATAACCCAACGCAACCTGGTTTTATAAGGAATGCCTTAGCTGATACAGGTTATGAAGAAGCTGAGGTCCAGAGTATATGGTCCGGCGAGAATCTAACCCAATTTATATCAACCGCAAATGAATTTGGCATCCGAATAAAAGAGCTTAATGATGAAAAAGTAAAACAAAAATTAACAGAGGATATCAAGGGTTCCCTGGATGAGTCGGGATTATTTGCAGGAATTGATTTTGTTGAACCAACGGTTTTTAATCTTAAGCTACAGAGCCCAATCGATGAGATGGCACTTCAAAATATTCTCAAAGCCGCAGGGTATAGCGAAGAAGATGTGGTATCGTTAGCATCTGTTAATCAGCCCGCGAAAGAGTATTTAGTGAATATAGCTGGTCTCGAAGACATGAAAAAACGTCCGCAGTTGATTGGTGAAGTTGTCGATAGGCTAAAAAATAACGTAGTTTTCCATGATATTAAAATAACACTGGGTGATATTGTTGAAACATTACAGGCACAAGATGTAAACATGAAGACAGCAAAACCTTTCGTGGATGTGGAGGTTAGCGAACCGATAGACCCCGTTACCCTTACGCTTGAACTGAATAAGCAGGGGTTTGGTAATGTTTCCGTTACAGCACAATCAAAAGAATCTGCAATGACACGGATAAGTAAGCTAAGAATCGAAGGTACGAGAGCGAACTTGCAGGATATCAAACAGGCCGTAAAGGAAACGATTTCTATTCCGGCTGTTTATAGCATTGGAAATGACGCAATCCAGGTAGAATTAAAAGAAAGCATCAGCAAGGAAAATTTTATGGCGATGACTGGTAGGATTAATTCCATTAAGCGTGTTTATGCAGTGAATGCCCCTGCACAATTATTTGCGATTCACGTGCAACCTCTCAGCGCAGGAAAGGTACAGGAGAAAATTAAGGAAGATGTTATTAATAAATTTAAGGATAATTTGTATAAAGAAAAAATTGACGTCTCTTTCGAATTGATTAAAGATGTTTCTGAAAGCACCGGAATAAGCAAAGGTGATCAAGAAAAGGAACTAAATCTGGCACAATTTCGCATGGTATTGTCAAAGCCCTTAAAAAAGCACGCTATTGAAGAGGTGCTGACCGCGGCAGGGTATCCCAATGTACTTGAACAGGGCTTGGAAGAAGGACGAGAATATCAAACTGTTAAGATTGTTCTCAATCCTCAAAACGCAGAAACAATAGAAAAGACTATCAAAAGTGCATTTGAAATACCGAATCCACTCAAAAGGATAGTAAGCATTGGTTCTACTGTTGCAGGTGAAATGAAGAGTCGTGCCATACTGGGGGTAATATTTTCTTGTATTGCAACGATATTTTATGTGTGGTTTCGCTTTGGAGATTTTAAATTTGGCTCTTCAGCAATTATTGCTGTTATCCATGACATCCTGATTACTTTGGGTGCTGTGGCTGTAGCAGATTACTTGTTTGGAAATATGAAAATTGACAGCTCTATGGTGGCTGCATTTCTCACGGTAGTTGGTTACTCCCTGAATGATACGATCGTTATATTTGATAGGATTAGGGAAAATATGGGTGGCCGGGGTAATATGCTTACACCGCAATTGGTTAACGAGAGTATTAACCAGACCCTTAGTCGTACCCTTTTGACCGGGGTCACTACGATTGGTGTATTGTTCGCCTTGTTTTTCCTGGGTGGGCCTGAAATCCATGGATTTGCGTTTGTAATGTTAGTGGGAATCATTGTGGGTACGTATTCGACAATATTCGTTGCCTGTCCTATGTTGCTCAAATGGAAGGGGCTTCCTGTCATAGGTCAGGTATCGCCAAGACAAAACTCCTCAATTCAAGGAAAGGAGGCAGCAATTAAAAAGGCGTAATGGACAATAATGTATAAAGTCCTTCGCGGAATACATGAAATAATAGATCGGTTTATTTTCTGAAAAAATCGCGTATGTATCAAATCGTCAATTGACATGAAAGGGGTAGGAGTATGTTTAATTTGGATTCTTCATTCCTATAAAACCTATGAAAGGAATAAAAAGCGATGAAAAGAGATGTGCAAGTTGGTGTAACGTTAGGAGTGATTATTCTGGCAATTATTGGTGTTTTTCTGAGTACGAGAACCACAATCAAAGAACCGACTATCCCTATTCCGGAATTGGAAGAAGAAACACTCGTTGGTGCACTAGATATAGATGAATTATCACCTGAACCACAAAGCGCATCTCAAGAGTCTTCTAAAGAGGTAACGACGGAAGTACAAAATCCGGAACAAAAGGCAACAGACGTTACAAGCACAGCTAAAATCGCCGAACAACCTGCCGAAAAAGAGGAAGGCATTATTGAGGGGGAATGGAAGAAGGCAAAGGAGAAAGAGCCGATACCTGCAGCCGATGATACAAAGGTATCTGTTGTATCAAACTCTGAAGATTGGAAAGACATTCCTTTGGCTGATAGTAAGAAGGTTACCTTGCAATTTAAGACACACAAGGTGAAATATAAAGACAGCCTCCGTAAAATTGCAAATAAATACTATGGTGATGAAGCGAAATGGTTACTCATTTTTAATGCAAATCAAAATAAAATTCAGGATCGAAACAGCCTCAGGGTGGGCACTGAACTTATTATACCCGAAGAAAAAACAGTAGCACAGAAGACAAAGGGAAAAACAAAAAAGGAAATAACCACCCCATCACTTTCTCAAGTAGTTGAAGTGGAAGATGCAAAAGCGACCGTAAATAAACACATGGTTCAGCAGGGTGATTCCCTCTATACACTGGCCACGAAGTATTATAATGACGGCGCAAAATGGAATAAGATATACGAAGCAAATAAAAAAAACCTCAAGGATCACAAATCCTTGAAAATTGGACAAGAACTCGTTATTCCAGATCTTTAATGCCTTTCAGGAGTAAAATGAATGAAACTTAAACGTGTTTTTCTATGTGGTGCAACTCCTCTCTTTTATCTAACAATGATCACAATCTTACTATTCGGAGCATCGATCATTTCCTCCAGTTACGCTCAAGATACGGGGAACGCCTTCCCCCTGTATCGGTATAATTTAC